>JAVVEX010000194.1:0-500 GCA_032251195.1 Nitrosomonas sp. | reverse complement strand
AAGCATACCGGCAGAACTTGTTGCACCGACTCCGGTAATTGCGGAACAACATACCGGAACAGGTATAAGAAGAACTTATGACCGTACTGTTCCCACACGTGAAAGGGTGGTCGAATATGAAAGAGGACAAAGAGAAAGAGGACAAGGTCCTGAAATGAAACCGACTTATGTATCTTCTCCGCCTCCACCTTCAACTTCAACCTATCCTACATCGGCAACAAGATATACGTCGACAGGAGAAAGAGGAACAACGGCCGAAAGGAAGAAATTTTTGCGGTATACCACCGACGGTTATGTTGAACCGACAAACGAAAGAAAAAAGAAAAAAGATAAAGTGGATAAACTTAAGTGGCGGTAAAGAAATCGAAAAGCGGCTTAAGGGTTAATTACCTTATTATTTTTCTAAGCGGATTAGTATTTCTGGTTGCTGCCGTACTAATTTTTATGCTTATAGTCCGTAGTGTATTCGGTAACTATGAAATTTCCGAAATTCTACCTAC
>JAVVEX010000193.1:0-502 GCA_032251195.1 Nitrosomonas sp. | reverse complement strand
CTATGAAGAAATGGTGGATATGATGATGGTCACCCGCATGTACGAGGCCAATATGCGTTTTTCAGCGGTGGGCAAAGATACCACGCAGGGCCTTATGAGTGTGGCCATGGCATAGGCCAACCGGAATTTCAAAGGAGTGATTTCCTATGTTAAGAGCATTTTCAACAGCAGCCACGGGCATGAGTGCCCAGCAGATGATGGTAGATGTCACTGCAAATAATCTGGCCAACATCAACACCAATGGCTTCAAGCGGAGTCAGATTGACTTTCAGGATCTATTGTATGTGCGCATGAAGGAGTTTGGGTCCGAGGTGTCGCCCGGTGTGACTTCCCCCAGTGGGACTGAAGTGGGAAGCGGTGTGCGCGTGGCCGGTACGGTGAAGGTCTTTACCGGGGGGGAACTGGTCAATACCAGCCGAGATCTGGATGTGGCCATTTCCGGAGACGGTTTCTTGCAGGTCTCCATGCCCGATGGGTCCACGCGTTACACCCGGGACGGGTC
>JAVVEX010000192.1:0-502 GCA_032251195.1 Nitrosomonas sp. | reverse complement strand
TCATGGTGCGCCCCTCTTTTTACATACCGATACACATTGGACGCTCAATTCAACAATTAATTGCGACATAGCCTTAAATATGATACTATTTCAAATATCTTCATTAACCTTGAAATGATTATAACATACTGTTTTGTATAGTAACATTAATGTTTGTTAATATACAAAACAGTGGTTATTTTGAAACTCCTAAGGGGTAGGTCGGACGTTCGATTCGTCTCCAGGGCACCACCCAATTCAGTCTTTATTTTCCTTACCTTTTACTGGCACCTTAAATAGTACTGGCAGAGATTCCGCATCTTGTTGCTTTCTGTATGGAAGGATTGATTTTCCATCTTTTCCTGCTTCCATAGACTTAGCCTGCTCTAACACAACGGTTTCACTTGGTATATAAGGCTGTGTAAAGATTGGGTCTCGCTTTGATTGGGACGATTGCTTACGAACAGCAGAATAACCAGGTGTGGTTGTTTCTTTTCTTTGTGGCCGTGTTCTGCGGGTGGAA
>JAVVEX010000191.1:0-503 GCA_032251195.1 Nitrosomonas sp. | reverse complement strand
GAGGCAAGTGGTCGTCTGGCGCCACTTTTTGATCAGATAGCGCAACGGACTCAAACCAGACTTGATGTGCTTTTAACGCGAGTAACGACACTTATACAGCCTGCAGCCATGTTTCTTTTAGGGCTATTGGTTGCGCTTTTGATAACGGCAATTTATGCGCCACTTCTTGAGCTGGCAAAAGGGGTGTAGTTTATGCAGGTTTGCATTGACGGTGCGGCTCTTTTCCAGTAATCTGATGGACGTGTAATGAGTCTTTATTCATACATAATCTTTGACCTATGCATATAAATACGCCGGGGTGGCGAAACTGGTAGACGCACGGGACTCAAAATCCCGCGATAGCAATATCATGTCGGTTCGAGTCCGACCCCCGGCACCACAAAACAATCTAGCGATTGTTTTGTCCACCGGAGGTAAACTTCCTGCTATGCAGCGTAGCCCTTCGCTGAAGCTTCGTATGGCATGGCCAGCTTCTTAACGGATTGATCAATTATAAACGTAAA
>JAVVEX010000190.1:0-551 GCA_032251195.1 Nitrosomonas sp. | reverse complement strand
TTTCATGGTGCGCCCCTCTTTTTACATACCGATACACATTGGACGCTCAATTCAACAATTAATTGCGACATAGCCTTCCTAAAGACTTTGGCTGGAAAACGAGCGCACTGGCGTATCGCTCGATTTACCAGTTGATCAGACCAGCTTGATTTTAAACATTATTCCTATATCTTAATGCGCGCTCCGAACGGTGTCAAAGGCGTTTGGTATTGAACGGCATATCTTGTTGAGGTGCGCTGCCAAGTGTGACGGTCGCAGGAAGAGCTTCTTGACCTCGTATAACGCTGCTGTGCCGTAAGGACCGATGCTTACCTTCGAGCCAGGAGACAAATTCACAAGGAGGTACGGGTCGCAGAAAATGGTAACCCTGCACCACTTCGCATCGGCAGGATTTCAACACGACCAGTTCAGCTTCCGTCTTTAACCGTTCAGCGCTCCCACCTATCTTTCCTATTGTTTTAATAATTGAATATACCTCTGAACTATTTTCAGTAATTTCTGCCAAATGCTTTTAGATCAACGATATAGGGAGTTGAATCATGAGAGGACCG
>JAVVEX010000189.1:0-551 GCA_032251195.1 Nitrosomonas sp. | reverse complement strand
CATAACCAGCAAGTTCATGGCAGCCCCACCGGGCTTGTCCAACAAACGGTTCAGATTGTGGCTCGCTTCGCGATCACAATCTAACCTTACTCGTTATAACTGAACTCGATGCCATTGTCGGTCAGGATTTTCACCACCTTGAACGGGTACTGCGTCAGGGTTTGCCGCAAGAACGTCGCCGCCGTCTCCATGCGCTTATTGTCATGCAATTCCACGTAGCCATAGCGCGTGGCCCGGTCAATGGCGACAAAGAGATACCATTTGTCCTGGCCCAGGTTGATTTGGGCGGTGTCGATGTGCAGGTAACCGGGGGCATAGTCCTTGAACGCCTTGGTCTGACCCTTCTCTTCCGGCGGCAACAGGTCAGCCAGGCGACTGACGCCATGGCGTTGCAGGCAGCGGTGCAGGTTGGAGCGTGTCAGCGCGGGCACCAAGGGTAAGAGCAGATCGTAAAGATCGTCCAGCGGCAGCAGTGTCTTACGCCGGGTTTCAACGATGACAGCCTCATCCACGCCGGTCAATACACTGCCTTGGCCGGGTTTGGCGCCACA
>JAVVEX010000188.1:0-552 GCA_032251195.1 Nitrosomonas sp. | reverse complement strand
AATGTGCTGTTGTAAACTGATCCTTCGTTCAGGATACTGTAAAATAGCCGCAACGGGCGAGATTGGTTGATCGCATGAATGCCAGAATTAGCTCTGGTCACGATTAACCGATGCTTGGCCGTTTTATTTCAATAAAATTTAAGATTTTTTAGACACAAAAACGCCTGATTGTGAACAATCAGCGGTGACTGCTACGCAGAAATCGGCTTTTACGGACAATATTTCCCGAAAATCATAAAAAATCACAAATGGACATGTTGCTGGCGGTATCGCTCCGCTATATTTCATTCGGAGTGATCAAGAATCAGGCAGATTGGTGGTGAAAATGGGGTTTTCGGGTAGACACTATTTATGTCAGATTATTGGGATAATTTAGGCTCGATTACCCTGGCATCGCTTACCAGAGTTTTTTAACGGGGGGGACTTAATGTTTTGTTGCAAGCCTGGTAGTTGTTTAGTCCCACGATTAAGTGGTCTGGATTAATAGTAAAAATATCGGGCGTTTTCTTGTAAAAATTGAGTATAGCCTCGAACGGCGGTATGCGTCCAATA
>JAVVEX010000187.1:0-557 GCA_032251195.1 Nitrosomonas sp. | reverse complement strand
CCGACATGATCCTGTCTGGTCGCCAGACTTTGCGCATCAGCGAGTGCCTGTTGAAATCTGGTGGTGAATTTGTCAAAACGCATATGATCTCCTGGTTGGAATAGATTGAACTGTTACTAATATGCGGCGCAAGCTACAAATTTCAAGCATTCGGACTTTTGCCTGCGGGTAAGGGCGCAGCATATAGGAAGCCACGCGCTGAATTGATAAAATCCGTACCGGCACACAGTGGTTTTGCGAATTCCGGGAGACTTTTCGGCCAGATTGACGATCAAACCCTTTCCCGGTATATTCGGTTCCAGTAAAAAAGGGGCATTTATTTTTCTCATACTCCGCTCAAATCCATCGTTCAAGTGCGGCCATGCCATCCTTCGTCGCCGTTGCACGCACTCTTACACCTGAAAGTTTAGTCTTCGCATACCGCATATGATCTCTTCGTGCGACGAAACGCACTATCGTCCCTTCCAAGCTGCCCTTCTGCCAGCGGGTTCATGGCTGATGATGTGGCTACACTAGTAGAGCGTTCCATTAAAAAAGCTACACATCAAACCACTCCG
>JAVVEX010000186.1:0-573 GCA_032251195.1 Nitrosomonas sp. | reverse complement strand
ACTGAAAGGCTTTATTTTCCTTGTGTTTGTGTAGGAGCGGGAATAGCTAAAAACCATCCGAAATTCACAAAATTTGTGTCAGATTAGCAGCAAAAAGTATTGGTTTTTGATCCTTTTTCGCTATTTGCGTGAAAGACGCTCAAGGATAAAGGTCAGCCCAGTGATGAAGAGGACTGATAGAAGCAGATGCTGAAAAACTGATGGGCTATGCACTTGTTACTTGAATCCGACGGCATCCAAATTGGATTAATCACAATAATTACAAAAACAGAAACGGCTTCAACCTAAAAGGTTGAAGCCGTTTTAGCACAACTTTTGCGGTTACACTAAATTATAAAACTTAGTGATCCATTGCTGCACTTGCGTCAAAACTTTTAGGCGCTTTAATTTGTTCCATGAGATCATTATTCCATTTGCCTTCAACATTCATATGAAGTGCGGCACCCAACAACACAGCTTCAATCAGGTTATGACTGAGGTATACATATAAACCAGGCTGCTTGAATTCATACGCTGCTGCAACAGCTGAACCAGCCGGAACAAACCATGTTTCCTGGTTGGTTAGCGGCGCAT
>JAVVEX010000185.1:0-584 GCA_032251195.1 Nitrosomonas sp. | reverse complement strand
GCAGAAGGGGCTAAAAAGTCACGGCTGTTAAAGAGAGGGGACTTTATTCTGTCTAACTCAATGAGTTTTGGACGCCCCTACATCCTTGATATAAACGGAGCTATTCACGATGGGTGGGCTGCCATAAGTGATTTTGGCGAATATTTGAACCCTGATTACCTATACCATTACCTTTCATCTAACAATGTTCAAAACTACTGGCTCACTAAAATTAATAGCGGTTCTGTGAGTAATTTAAATGCGGACCTTATTAAGACCCTGAACGTTCCGCTTCCTTCACTTGAAGAACAAGCCCGTATCGTCGCCATCCTCGACAAATTCGACACCCTTACCAACTCAATCACCGAAGGCTTGCCCCGCGAAATCGCCTTGCGCCAGAAGCAATACGAGTACTACCGCGATTTGCTGTTGAGCTTTCCCAAGCCAGAAGCTGAAAAAACGGTTATGAACGCATAAGGAAGGAACCCTATGTCCAAGCATCTCAGCCTGCAAGACCAAACTACGGAGTTCCTGCTCTACACCGCGCCCAATGGCACAGTCAAAGTGGAGGTGCTGCTCAGCAATGAGACCCTTTGGCTAACCCA
>JAVVEX010000184.1:0-588 GCA_032251195.1 Nitrosomonas sp. | reverse complement strand
ATCCATTCATTTCCGGCATTTCTATGTCCATTAGACAAAGGTCATATTTGTCTTTGTTTTGCTTCGCTAATTCTACCGCTTCAATGCCATTTGAAGCTACATCAAAGCTATAACCCCAGCTCTCCATAAGCACGCTATTTAGCGTTTGAATGACCAGATTGTCTTCTGCGATTAGTATATTCATTCCTCATCTCCTTTTCCTTTGCCCATTACAGCACTTAGCACGTAGGTTGGGGTGAAGTATGAACCCCAACGTTTTTTTTCATTTCACCAGTTTGTTGGGGTTCGTGCCTCACCCCAACCTACGGGCTTACATTACAAACATTGCTCAATAATGATAACGGCATTGAGCAATGTATAATGCCTCCTTAGTTACTTTGTAAACTAGCCGGTGTTCGCGATTGATTCGTCTTGACCAATAACCTGTCCAGTTATGTTTTAGCGGCTCTGGTTTTCCCGTACCTTTAAAGGGATCACGCTTGATCTCTTTAATTAGCATGTTTATGCGTGTCAGTATTTTAGTATCCGTTGCTTGCCAGAACAGATAGTCCTCCCAAGCATTATCGGCCCAGGAAAGTATCATTCCTC
>JAVVEX010000183.1:0-595 GCA_032251195.1 Nitrosomonas sp. | reverse complement strand
GCTCTGCCATTAATACTGGTGGACGGCGAAGTGGCGCTGGCGGGTCGTTACCCGCAGCGTGGTGAACTCGCCCGTTGGGCAGGAATTCCTCTGGAAGAAGCAGTGGAAGAATCAAGTTGTTGCGGTGGCTGTTGCTAAAGCAGGTTTGGGCTTATATGCTTATATATAACATGCAGGAAAAATAGAAGCACTTTTTCGCAGAAATGAAGGAACGGGAAATCAGATAGGGTGTCAACCACACCGGAAAGTCATCCAAAATTCGCAAAATTTGGGTCAGATTAATAGCGAAAAGAGTGGGTTTGGATTCTTCTTCGCTATTTGCGTGAAAGACGTTCGAGCGGAATGGTCAGTTCAAGGGCATCTCTAAAAATTCAGAGCTTCAAACAAGACGGGACAAGAAAAAAATATTGACGCAGCATATGATTGACATGCAAGGAGATATGGATTTTTAGAGATGCCCATAATCAAACCACCTGTCTTGTCCCACCGATACAGCCCTACTCTCTGGCAATAAGGACAAATTCGGTCATCATTTTGCTTCTGCTCAATCAATTCAGGTATCTCGTTCATCACCTTTGCAACGGCGGCGAAATCC
>JAVVEX010000182.1:0-602 GCA_032251195.1 Nitrosomonas sp. | reverse complement strand
GTGTACCTGGTGGCAGTGATCGACTGGTACTCACGCAAGGTGCTGGCATGGCGGTTGTCGAACACACTCGACAGCGGGTTCTGTGTGGACTGTCTGGAACAATCGCTGAAGACATATGGCATCCCTGAGATATTTAATACCGACCAAGGCTGCCAGTTCACCAGCGAAGCATTTACCGGTATACTCAAGGCGCACAACATCGCGATCAGCATGGATGGACGCGGTCGCGCGTTGGACAACATTTTTGTGGAACGGCTCTGGCGAAGCGTCAAGCACGAGGATGTGTACCTGAAAGGGTATGTCACCATGCCTGAATTGCAGCTGGGTCTGACGGAGTATTTTGTGTTTTACAATACGGAAAGAACCCATCAATCGCTACGTTACCGCACGCCGGACCAAGTCTACCAAACGGCCAGCGGTGGCGGCGCGAGGATTGTGGATAAGTTTGTTGAGCGTAAAGCCACGCTCAAAATCGGGGCAGCGCCGGCCAGCTGCTTGTCATCGGCCACCATCTTAAACTCGATGGATTATTGTCTTGACCAAGGGGTCCACTAAATACATCGTGCCGCACAGCTTAAACGTTATACCTTCAAATATTAGGA
>JAVVEX010000181.1:0-606 GCA_032251195.1 Nitrosomonas sp. | reverse complement strand
GGTGATGGTGGCGGTGCTGAGCGGGCGCACCTCGATTACGGCTTGGACCTACCGGATGCCGCGCATCGACACCGGGAGCAGGCTCGGATCAGGCGTCTGGCATCGACCTTGTTAGCAAATAATCGGCTTTAATCGGTAAAGATCGTTTGACAACCGGCGGCCAATTCGTATATTTTCAAGTCATTTGAATGGGAGAACTCCGCTTGTTTTCCCTTACTTCGCCTCTGGCGAGCGCATGGCTTAACCCCAATCGCCCACGAGGAGCTTGAGAAATGGCCGAGATGGAAGACCGCTGGTTATCGATAAGTGAGATCTGCAAGTACCTCGGGGTCAGTAATGACACCGTGTACAAGTGGATTGATAAACATGAAATGCCCGCGCATCGCATGGGCCGCCTCTGGAAGTTCAAGAAGGATGAAGTGGACGAATGGGTAAAGGCCGGTGGCGCTGCCGAGCATTACAAAAAGGAATCCTGACCAAGAATGAGTAACGACAGATACAGCATGTCATTTACAACGGGCAGTCTCTTTCACCGCGAATCGGTGAAGCTGGCCGCGCTGTATCTTGATCTTGGCGACTGGAACTCTGTTCGAGACAAGGTCATCG
>JAVVEX010000180.1:0-609 GCA_032251195.1 Nitrosomonas sp. | reverse complement strand
GCAAGAGAGAAAAGCATTAGGACAGTTTTTCACCAGCCCAGTTGTTGCCGATTATATGGCTTCAATGCTGCACAAGCCCAAGATTAAAGAAGTAAAAATTCTTGATGCTGGTGCCGGTACAGGCATTTTAACCGCTTCAACTGCTGTTCGAATTACGAATTACGGTGACAGTTTACTAAATACACAAATTGTGTCATATTGTCAGCATGGCTCGCTTACCTCGTATTGTCATTCCCGACTATCCTTAAGTGTATTTAGTAGACTGTCACCGCAATTGCAGGCTTCATCATCCACTACTCACGCATGCCACTGTCTAAGATCATCTCCGGCGCACAAACAGGCGTGGATCGCGGTGCCTTGGACGCGGCATTGCAACTCTGCTTCCCGTGCGGTGGCTCGTGTCCGCAGGGCCGTACTGCTGAGGATGGTCATATACCAGAAACGTATCCAGTAATTGAACTCGCGTCAGGAAAATATCGCGCGAGAACGATACAAAATGTTCTCAACAGCGACGGGACTTTGATAATCTACTTCCTGATTAGAAAGATTCTTCAGCTTGCCGGAGCCAACGTGCCGGGCGAGGCCCGATAGTGGCTGCAGCGACGAACA
>JAVVEX010000179.1:0-622 GCA_032251195.1 Nitrosomonas sp. | reverse complement strand
CATATGAGCGCCTGTTTCTGTTTGCCACCATGTATCAACTATTGGACACCGTTGTTTGCCGATAACGTTGTAATACCACATCCATGCTTCAGGATTGATAGGCTCGCCCACAGTGCCCAAGATCCGTAATTTAGATAAATCATATCTATTAGGAATATCATCGCCTGCTTTCATTAATGCACGGATTGCAGTAGGCGCGGTATAAAAAATCGTGACATTTTGACGTTGGCATATATCCCAAAAACGCCCTGCGTCAGGTACGGTTGGCACGCCTTCATAGATAACCATAGTGGCGCCTGTTGCAAGCGGGCCATAAGCAACATAGGTATGACCAGTAATCCAACCGACATCGGCAGTACACCAAAACACATCTGAGTCTTGAATATCAAATACCCAACGCATAGTAGTAATCGCATTTAATAAATAGCCACCCGTTGAATGTTGGATACCTTTAGGTTTGCCAGTTGAACCTGATGTATAAAGTAAAAATAATGGATGTGTTGCGTCTACCCATTCTGGTTCGCACTGTTCCGGCAGATCTTTTTCAGCTTCAGACCACCAGATATCACGTCCCGATTTCATATTGATAGTATGACCAGTACGCTTATAAACGATCACGGTT
>JAVVEX010000178.1:0-633 GCA_032251195.1 Nitrosomonas sp. | reverse complement strand
GCCAGTCCCGGGCCCTGGGACACTGAAAAATGGTTCTTTGATACTATTGTGAAACGGGTGATGAAATAATGCCCCGAAATCCTGATATCAGGAAAGTATTGCTGGTAGGCAGCGGTCCCATCATGATAGGACAGGGGGCAGAATTTGATTTCAGCGGCAGCCAGGCATGCCGGTCGCTCCGTGAAGAGGGTATCAGCGTAGTACTTATCAATTCCAATCCTGCCACTATCATGACCGACCCGGAAATGGCGGATGCCGTGTACATTGAACCCCTCAAACCCGAGATAGTGGAGCGTATTATCGAGAAAGAGCGCCCTGATGGGGTTATTGCGGGACTGGGAGGCCAGACCGGATTGAACCTTGTCAGTGAACTGGCAGACCGGGGCGTACTTGAGAAATACCAGGTAAAACTCTACGGCACACCCCTGAAAGCCATCCAGGATACCGAAGACCGGGACCTGTTCAAGCAGGCTATGCAGCGCATCGGTGAACCCGTCCCCCGCAGCAAGGCCGTGAACACCATCGATGATGCGGTTGCACTTATCGATGAACTGGGCCTCCCCCTGGTCATCAGGCCGGCATACACACTGGGCGGGGCCGGCGGCGGTATTGCCAGGACAAAGGAAGAGCTTA
>JAVVEX010000177.1:0-656 GCA_032251195.1 Nitrosomonas sp. | reverse complement strand
ACCAACTTTCTGTTTTTTATCAGCTCTTGGGAAAACAAGGCAATTTCAACAATTAATTGTGACATAGCCTTAAAAAAGATACGGTGGCCAATCACTGGGAGGTTGTCAGCGGTGCCTATAATCGCCGCGTAACTGCGGGAACCGAAATAGAGTTCTCTGGCCCGGTGCGGGGGAATGATCTCGTTAAAACAAAATTCAGTCCTGCCGGAACAGCGACACGCGGCACCATCAATAACTGCGCGCATGGGTTTACCCCATGGGGCACCTATCTGACGTGCGAAGAAAACTGGGCAGGGTACTTTACCAATAAAACTGGCCTCCCCAGAGAGCATAGTCGTTATGGGATCAGGGCGGGGAATACACGCTATGGATGGGAAACCGCGCAAGGCGGGGCAGATGAGCATATCCGCTTCGATGCATCAATCAAGGCCAGTAGCCCATTGGAAGATTACCGCAATGAACCGAACTGTCAGGGCTGGATTGTGGAAGTCGATCCATTTGATCCTGCTGCCAAACCGGTCAAGCGTACCGCTATGGGACGTTTTGCGCATGAGGGTGCATGGATGGCACCGCCTAGACCACAGGGTAATCGCGCTTAAATTATCCCAATAATCCGACATAAATAGTCATTATCCCATCCGGCTTTTAAACGCTTG
>JAVVEX010000176.1:0-657 GCA_032251195.1 Nitrosomonas sp. | reverse complement strand
ATGCTATGGCCTATGTCAAGGCAGGAGGGTACGCGAATGACCACATCGGAACGGCATGTACGCCTGTTTCGGAACGGGCGAAACCAGGCGCTTCGCATCCCCCGCGAGTTCGAGTTCGAGGGTGAGGAGGCGATCATTCACAAGGAGGGCGACCGCCTGATCGTCGAACCGGTCCGCAGGGGCCGGTTGCTGGCCTTGCTTGCCGGGATGGAGCCGCTGGATGAGTCGTTCCCCGACGTGGATGAGGATCTGCCCCCGCCGGATGACGTGGCGCTGTGATCGGGCGGCTGGCGTATTTGCTGGATACCAACATCCTCTCCGATCTGGTCCGCAATCCGCAGGGTGCGGTGGCAGACCGGATTGCAGCGGTCGGCGAAGACCGCATTTGCACCAGTGTCGTGGTTGCTGCGGAACTCCGCTATGGTGCCGCGAAATCGGGGTCCAATAAACTTTACGAGCGAGTTGATGTCCTTCTTTCCGCGATTGAAGTGCTGCCTCTGGAACTCCCTGCCGACCGCCAGTACGCGGAGCTGCGCTATCACCTGACGCGCCAGGGCACGCCCATCGGGCCCAACGACCTGCTGATTGCCGCCCATGCGCTCGTCGCCGGATTGACGGTGGTCACCGCCAACGTCGGAGAGTTTTCCCGAGTACCCG
>JAVVEX010000175.1:0-667 GCA_032251195.1 Nitrosomonas sp. | reverse complement strand
CTAGCCAGCTGAGCTACACCGCCGCGGAATTGGTTGCGGGGGCAGGATTTGAACCTGCGACCTTCGGGTTATGAGCCCGACGAGCTGCCTGACTGCTCCACCCCGCGATATCCAACGCTTTCATGGTGCCGAGCGCGGGACTCGAACCCGCACGGACTCTCGTCCACAGGATTTTAAGTCCCGTGCGTCTACCTGTTCCGCCAGCCCGGCCAGCGGAACTCATTATATGCATCGACCCCGATCGCGTCAACCCCGGATGCAGGAGATTGTGACGGGACAATGATAATGTCACCCCATAGCGGGACAGTGATAATGTCATCCCCATGAAGACAGGAGGAGACATTTTCTTGAACAGCCGCGAATCGAGGAAGGTATATGTCATGGAGCAAGTTCTCAAAGGGGTGATGACCGCTTCCTGTGCTGCCGTTTCTTTGAACCTGAGCAAGCGCCAAATCTTCCGCCTGAAGGGAAAGATGAAGACACAAGGCATCTCGGCGCTGGTCCATGGAAACCGTGAGCGCAAACCGGCGCATACGATCCCGGACAATTTGAGGGACTTGATCAAGCAGAAGGCTAAGGACGATTACAAGGGAACCAGCTGCGCACATATGACGGAGCTACTTCTGGAACATGACGGGATCTCCGTCAGTTCCAAGTCCGTCATACG
>JAVVEX010000174.1:0-679 GCA_032251195.1 Nitrosomonas sp. | reverse complement strand
GTTTGTCCTTCTTGAGCAGGGGCGTGCCGGTGAAACCGATGAAGACCGCATTGGGCATTATCGCCTTCATCACCCGGTGCAGCTTGCCGCTCTGGGTTCGATGGCATTCGTCCACAAAGACGAAAATCTCGCCCACCGTCGGGCTGGGCCGCGCTTCCAGTTCCTTGATAAAGGCGTCGAAATCGTCCACATCCTTGCGGCCGAACTTGTGGACCAGCGAACAGAGGAGCCGGGGCCTGGCCTGGCCGAGCTGGCTCAGCAGGTCGCGGCCGCTGCCGGTGCGCTGGATGGCCTCGCCCGCCTCGCTGAAAACCCGCTCGATCTGCTTGTCCAGCTCGTCGCGGTCGGTGACGATCACCACCCGACCCTTGGGTTTGTTCTCCAGGATCCACTTGGCCAAGAGCACCATGACGATGCTTTTGCCGCTGCCCTGGGTATGCCAGATAATGCCGCCCCGGTAGGCATCGACATGTCTCTGGGCACCCTTGATCCCGAAGTATTGGTGAACTCGCGGCAACTTCTTGACGCCGCCGTCGAAGAGGACGAAATCGTGGATCAGCTCAAGCAGCCGCTCCTTGCCGCACATCTTGAGCAGGTATTTATCCAGCTTGAAGCGGCGGTTGTCCTCCTCGTTCTCCTTCCAGTTCAGGAAATACTTTTCCTGCGTGCCAATGGTGCC
>JAVVEX010000173.1:0-685 GCA_032251195.1 Nitrosomonas sp. | reverse complement strand
CCCTAGCATTAGCAGTTGCACTCAGCCAACAGCAAGTACAAGATCAATGCGTTTATCAGGCAGGCATCGCCAGCAGGGTTCAGGAAATAAGACAGCAGGGCGAAACCTGGGAGCAATTCAAGATAGAAACCGATAAAATTTATCAGGATGACGAGGGGTATAAAAACCTGCTATCAATCGGTTATCTGGTTTACGACCAAATCCCAGCAGAAATGAATGCCGATGATGTGTTTCAGGTGATTTATGATAGCTGTATCGCCGGTCATTACAGGAAGCATAAAAAAGGCAACGAATATGAAAGCTAACACGTAATAGCAAAATAATTAAAAAAGTGTTGACAATCTATCCCAATGGCGTATACTAGGAACCGTAGACAGCAATAACGCAGTCACCGGATATCCCACCGACAATGGGCGGAGATAGAAAAATGGAAAATGTAACTGTATCTGAGTTAGCAAATGATGGCCGTCGCTGGGTAGAATTGTCAGGCACTGATTACGGCACCAACAGAGAGTTTGATGCTGATGTTTACGGTGTAACAACGGATGATAAAATTTTAGACTGTGACGGGTACCCATTAACGGAAGGTGATAGAACTACTATTGCGGTTAGAAACTCTCTAGGGTTGTAAGAATGTCGCAATCAGGCAAAAAAAGCGTCGCGGCGTCGCGGCAAAAACTGGGTA
>JAVVEX010000172.1:0-690 GCA_032251195.1 Nitrosomonas sp. | reverse complement strand
CAGAAGCCATAAAACAGGGTATTGCCTATGAAAAAGCCACCTTCCCATGGGCAGCCAGTGGTCGCGCACTTGCCATGGCAAGCGCAACTGGGTTGACCAAGCTATTGTATGACAAGGCCACACGGCGCATCCTTGGGGCGGGCATTACCGGTGCCAATGCCGGAGATCTGATCGCGGAAGTCACGCTTGCAATGGAGATGGGCGCAGACATGCAAGATATCAGTCTGACAATTCATCCACACCCAACCTTGTCCGAAACCGTTATGCTTGCTGCGGAAACAGCAGAAGGTGTCATTACCGATCTTTATATCCCGAACGTCAACAACAAGCAGAATTGATCCTTTGGGGGGTTATCCGAATCAGCGCCTGATGTTCCATACGCTGGAGCAGCTCTAAAAATCCATATTTCGTTACGTTGCGTCAATATTTTTTTGTGCTTGCATCATCTTGTTTAAACTCTGAATTTTTAGAGACGCCTACTATTTGATACACGCGGATCGCCGATTGCAGCCGGGCCAAAGCGGTATCTGCAATTGCATCAGCGCACGAAATGGCTGGTTCCGATCACGTCCACAATGACAAGTAAACGTCCCATAACTGATCGCCCGTGCTCGCTGATACAGGTTAATTCTGTATCGCTCATGCGGTTTTCTCCCTGGCGAGTCGTTGCCCGAGACGCAGTCCCCATGC
>JAVVEX010000171.1:0-693 GCA_032251195.1 Nitrosomonas sp. | reverse complement strand
AATGTGATATACGACAGCAGCCACGACAACACCCAAACGGCAAACAGCAGCGCGATAAATAACACCGCCGGATCGGGCAGCCGGTTGCCGGCACGTTCAATCGCGGTGAGGACACGTGTGGTTAAATCGAGTTTTGTATGAGGTTCTTTGGACATGATTAACTCCGCCTGTGGAACTAATGGGGTGCGCAATACTACTTCAGTGTGTCTCTAAAAATTCGGAGTTTTAAACAAGACGAGGCAAGAACAAAAAATTTCTTACACCCTCAAATATTGACGCAGCATATAATTGATATGCAAGGAGATATTTTTTGTGAATAACGATGTATTGTAACGAAATATGGATTTTTAGAGATACCCTTTAAAAAATCCTTAGTCTTCTTCGTTCATTATATTCGTGATCATACCCGCCATCTGCAATGATTCCATGACCACCGGGAGCCTTGCCCGTTAAACATGTTGCCTGTACAAGGCAGGTCAGATCTACGGCATTAATAATGACAGTTCTTTTCATTCTGATAAAATAAACTTTATATGGGGTGCCTGAAAATTCAGAGTGTTACAAAAATAAAGCGCTGTGACAGAATTTTTATTATTAGATACGCTATATTGGATACTCAATACAACGCCTCATCCGAAAATATTCCGTGGGCTACAGCCTGCAATACCAATAACATACTATCCATAACTTGAT
>JAVVEX010000170.1:0-706 GCA_032251195.1 Nitrosomonas sp. | reverse complement strand
GGGTTACGATTTATTCTCGCAATTGTAAGCGATTGTTTTTAAATATCTATTTCTGAAATGTCAACAGACTCTAGAAAAGGAACAGGAAATGACTGGCATAAAGCGAAAGAATTTTACGGGTGATTTGAAGGCTAAAGTAGCGCTTGAAGCAATTCGTGGCATCAAGACGGTAAACGAAATTGGTCAGGAGTTTGGAGTGCATCCGACGCAAGTTGGTTTGTGGAAGAAGGAATTGCAAGAGCAGGCATTCAATCTGTTTGAAACCAGGCGCGGTGTAAAGCCTGTTGATCCGTCATCGAGTCCGGAGCGACTGTATTCGGAAATTGGTCGATTGAAGATGGAATTGGACTGGCTTAAAAAAAGTCCGGGATCAGCCAATAGCGGTGCGTAAACAATGGATCGATGCGACTGCGCCATTGCCACTGATGCGGCAATGTGAACTCACCGACGTAGCGCGATCCGCTGTCTATGCGCCACGCCTGGTTGTGCAACCGGACGCGCAGGAACTGGCTTTACTGGAACTCATTGACGCGGAATACACACGGCACCCATTTTACGGCAGCCGCAAGATTGTGCAATATCTGCGAAGTTTGGGGCACACAATCAACCGCAAGCGTGTGCAAAGATTGACCTGATTAGAAAGATTCTTCAGCTTGCCGGAGCCAACGTGCCGGGCGAGGCCCGATAGTGGCTGCAGCGACGAACA
>JAVVEX010000169.1:0-707 GCA_032251195.1 Nitrosomonas sp. | reverse complement strand
CCACTGCCGAGTTCGAGCAGAGCGGCAACCCGGCCATGCACGGCGATCTGACCGGTCGTCGGCGCAAGGGTGCCGCAGATCAGCTCGAGCAGGGTCGACTTGCCGGCGCCGTTGCGGCCGATAATACCGAGGGACTCGCCACGGCACAGCTCGAGATTGACCCCCTGCAGAGCCCAGTGCTCGCGGTAAAAACGGCGACGACCACGGGTCAGCATCTGCAGCAGGCGGTCACGGGGGCGCTCGTACAGATGGTAGCACTTGCCGAGGTCGCGCAGGGAGACGATCACTTCAGAGGACATCAGCAAACCCCTTGCGGGTTTTCTGGAACCAGGCGAAGCCGCCCCAGGAGAGGAACAGGGTCGCCAGAGCGACCAGAAGCAGCGGCGGCCAGGCGGGGAGCCGGCCGAAGATCAAAAGGTCGCGACTCGCCTCGACGATGACGGTCAGGGGGTTGCCGTAGATGAACGGCCGGTAGCGTTCGGGGATGGCGGCGACCGGGTAGAAAAGCGGCGTCAGAAAGAGCAGCATGGTCACACAGATACCGGTGATATGGGTCACATCACGCAGGTAGACGCCAAGGGCGGCGAGCAGCCAGGAGAGCCCCATGACCAGGGCGGTCAGCGGCAGGAGTATGAGGGGGAAGAGGAGCGCGGTCGCCGGCGGCATACCGATGCTGAACAGGGCAAACAGCAGCCAGATAACCAGGC
>JAVVEX010000168.1:0-708 GCA_032251195.1 Nitrosomonas sp. | reverse complement strand
CATCCACCGCCGCAGCACGCTCTCGGCAAGATCCAGATCGCAGGCCGCCTGCGCTACCGACACGCCCCGCTCTGTCACCAGCTTCACAGCCTCAAACTTGAACTCCTTCGTGAACTTCCGGCTCACCATGTCCGATCTCCGATTCCTTGGTCACGATCTTATCTTCGTGTCCACGAAACCGGCAGCGGCTCAGGGGCAGGTCACTGTGGATCGTTTCCGCCCCGAACGGGCGGAGCCCTGGGTAACCGCCCTGTCTCAAATTTGCCCTTGTAACCCCGCCCCACCCGCCGCTATACGCGTCAACGGAGCTGTGGCCGAGTGGTCGAAGGCGCTCCCCTGCTAAGGGAGTAGGCCCGGAAGGGTCTCGTGGGTTCGAATCCCATCGGCTCCGCCACTTGCCCTTGAGAAACGTTTCTCCCGATCCGGCTCCCGCCGGATTTTTCCGTTGTATCCGGGGGTTATGCGAGAGGGGTTGTTAACCGGCAGCGGCGCTACGAGGGTCGGAAGCCCTCTCTCCGGGCCGATATTCTCCGGACCTGTTAACCGCAGCGTTTCCGGTGAACAGCATCAACCAACTGAAACCAAAAGACATTCTCTGAAGACTGCGTAGTGAGGGTTGTCAGTCTCTTCCCGTTCCCGGTCGGGTCTGGCATCGAGCTTGTGAGGGATCTACCGCCCTTGGACCTACGATTGTTGGCTGATGGTCAG
>JAVVEX010000167.1:0-709 GCA_032251195.1 Nitrosomonas sp. | reverse complement strand
GTAGAAAAGGCAAAGAAACTTGCTAAAGTCGATCCCGGCGATCTGGTCATCACAAACACCAGCGAGAACATCGAAGACGTTTGCAAGGCTGTAGCGTGGCTCGGTGACACCCAGATTGTCACTGGCGGCCACGCCACAGTGCTAAAGCACAGCCAAGATGCGAAGTACCTCTCCTACTACTTGCAAACTCCGAGTTTCTTTGCCGAGAAGAAAAAGCACGCGACAGGCACGAAAGTCATTGACGTTTCCGCCAAGAGCCTTGCGAAAATAAGGATTCCCATCCCCCCGCTCGAAGTGCAACGCGAAATCGTGAAAGTGCTGGACACGTTTACCAAGCTGGAAGCGCGTCGGCGGCAGTACCAGTACTACCGCGACGCGCTGCTCGCTTTTAGCGATCAAGATGTTCGCAGAGTCACGATGGCCGAGGTTGGTGAGTTCTTTCGCGGGAGGCGCTTCACCAAGAACGATTATGTTCCTGATGGAATCGGATGCATTCATTATGGCGATATCTACACGCATTATGGAATGTCCGCGAAGGAGACGATTTCGCATGTGCGTACTGACTTAGCCCCGGTCCTGCGATTTGCGAGACCGGGAGACCTAGTGATTGCCGGAGTCGGGGAAACAGTTGAGGATGTCGGAAAAGCTGTCGCTTGGCTCGGTGATGGAGAGGTAGCTATTCACGATGACTGTTTCGCATTCCGTCATT
>JAVVEX010000166.1:0-710 GCA_032251195.1 Nitrosomonas sp. | reverse complement strand
GCCTGCCTTGTGCTTTTTTATCTAATCGCAGATATTCTATGTGTGGCGTTATCAGCTGATCTTCTTTTCCCAATGCATTATAGGCATAACTTGACCAGAGATATTTCGCTGGATGATTAGCCATATTTTTAGCTCTCACCGGATTAAGTTCGATATAGCGCATGCATGTCAACAGATATTGTTCGCTGTCAATCAGCGTAGCTTTATACCGACCTTCCCATAAAGTGCCCGTGCGTTGATAACTACGATTAAAATATTGAACATAGTAGCGTCCTACCATTTGCATCATCTTTCCTATCCCATTTTCAGTATGTGGCGTTACTAATAAATGCACATGATTGGTCATCAGCACATAGGCATGGATGTCGCACTGGTGCTTCTTTGCTGCTTCGGCCATTTTTTCAAGATAAAAATGATAATCGTCTTCTGCACGGAAAATCACCTGACGATTGTTGCCACGCTGGATAACATGCTGTGGTTGACCTGGGATTATAAAACGTGGGAGACGTGCCATAGGATTTACCGGCTGAATTATGATGATCGAAGATTAACACCTTCCAGCGTCAATATCAAGGAGTCTGACCCCTTGATATTTGGATATTCCTGTAAGAGCAAACGTGGTTGCGCATCCGACTGAGTATCCCTGGTCAAGTTATCACTACAATGCGCTCGGACAAGCAAATGATTTAGAGACCCCGTATCTTGTCTAT
>JAVVEX010000165.1:0-1178 GCA_032251195.1 Nitrosomonas sp. | reverse complement strand
AATGCCATGGGTTATCCTCCAGTAATGTAATGCAGAGGAGAATAATGCGGAGAATTGTGATTGCGTAGATGGGAGCGATGGACGGTTACTTTGTATCTCGAAAAACGCGAATATTTTCCCGTTTAGTTTGTTCTTGTTGGGTAACCATAGAACATTCCTTCCACTCACCCACTAAATTATTAAATGCGGGATTCGCTGCATCCGTTGGCTTGGGTATGGGAAGCGGCGACTTAACTGTTTAATATCCATAGTTAGTGTCTGCCCGAAAACCCCATTTTCACCACCAATCTGCCTAATTCTTGATCACCCTGAATGAAATATAGCCGAGCGATACCGCCAGCAACACGTCCATTTATGATTTTCGGGAAATATTGTCCAAAAAAGCCGATTTCTGCACAGCAGTCATCGCTGATTGTTCACAATCAGGCGTTTTTTCGTCCAAAAAAGATTTTTCAGGCCGTTCGCCGGTATCTTGAATTTCGTGCGTTTTCCTGGCGTGCACGTTTGCCATCCTGCTGCCATAGAATATCTCCGATACGATGGATATTTCTGGCGACAACGGCCAGTGAGACATATCGTTGAAATCCATTGATCCATGATCAGGGCATTTGTCCAGACCATGCACTTCCAGCGCGTGAATGGCCGATTCTACCGCTGAGTGTGCGCGGCGTGCTTTGGTGAATTGTTCGGATTGTTCTATCGCTTGACGCGCTTTGGACAATTTGCCTTTTTTGGGCAGCGTAACCTGGTCAAGTTGTTGGGCCAGGTCAGTCTGGTTGATGGGCGAATGAAAGCCTTTGTCGAAGCTGCAGGCGTTGAGGGTGGGAAAACGTTTTCTGGCTTCAGTGATGATGTCTACCGAAACACGATCATCGGTTTGTTTTGCCATGACGTGATGGTGCAGAATGAATTGTACTGGTCTTCCAGAATGCAGACTTTAACACCCAGCTCAACTGGCACACCGGCTTTGCCTTTGCTGATCCATTCGGTATGCGGCTCAAAAATGGAAAATACTTTTTCTGCGTGCGGAATGGGTTCGATCTGGCTGATTTGATGCCGTGCATGCCGGATGTAGCCTTCGATTTCAATGCTTAACAGGCGTTCGGGAGCTATGATCATTTCTGGTGTATGACAAGGGAGAAGGAAGCGGTGTAACCTGTTGGTAAAGATCTCGGCAG
>JAVVEX010000164.1:0-1931 GCA_032251195.1 Nitrosomonas sp. | reverse complement strand
GCGGCCAATGAACGAGCGTTTGCGTCGCATTGAGGAGGATTTGGAAAATGATCTCGAATTGAGCGCGCCCGATGGCTCGCGGTTGATTCGTATGATTCATGCCTTGCGCGAACTCGCCAAGGAAGATAAAAAACTTGAATCGGTCTTGCGCAGTTTTTCATTGTTATAACCAGGTTATTTCTTCATCGACATGCGCCCGCTGGGAAAAGCCTGATCAATAATCCCGGTCAGGGCGCCTCTAAACATTCAGAGTTTTAAACAAGACGAGGCAGGAACGAAAAATATTGGCGCAGCATGAGGTTGATAGGTAAAGCGGTTTCTTAAAAGTGTAAAGAAATCCGACATTCCAATATTCTCGCGCAGTTTATGTTGTGCCCGAGGGCATAGAAGATTCCTGGCCTCCCCTCCCGTTTTTTATAGAATCATATCGATAAATCGTAAAGTCATTGATTAAGATGATGTTTATCTTGATATCGGAGGTTATCCGCCTTTGCAATAACATTGACCTGCAACACCTTAAGTCTTACCATAAAGTATTACTATATCCAATAAGTAAGGAATTAATATGCAGCAAACAACGCTGACCAGTAAAGGCCAGGTGACCATTCCCAAGAGTGTTCGTGATTCCCTAGGTCTTCATGTGGGCGACAAAATAGAATTTATTTTGACTGAAAACAATGAGGTTTTACTGCGTCCAATTACTAAAAAAGTGGACGATGTTTTTGGTCTGTTACATCAGCCGGGCCAACAGCCGGTGTCGATCGAGGAAATGAATGCGGCAATCAAGCAAAAAATACGGGAACGCTTCGTATGATGGCCTTAGATACGAATGTGTTAATCCGGTTTTTGGTTAAAGATGATGCTCAACAGGCGCAAGTTGTTTATCAACGGTTTAAGCAGGCGGAGATCAATCAGGCTGTTTTATTTGTGCCCTTATTGGTCGTTTTGGAAAGTATTTGGGTATTGCAATCAGTCTATGCAATTGCTGATGAAACCATTGTATCTGCGCTGAATGAATTAATGCAGATGCCAGTCTTGTCGTTTGAAGCGCCCGCCGTCATTCAGGATTTTATTACGTCTGGCAGAGCGATTGAATTCGACCTGTCGGATATTTTAATTGCCCACTCTGCGAGATTTTCCAATTGTAAAGGTGTGTATACGTTTGATAAAAAAGCGGCTCGCTTTAAATATTTTGAGTATTTAACGGTTAACCCGTAAAACAGATAAATTGCATGCTTTTGAATAGCTGGGTGTGCACCTATGCAAACTAACGTCCAAGCAGGAAACTTCATGTACAACCCCAGGCATTCTGGCCATTTGCCGCAAAACCCCACTGAACTGTTAAGAGCCTTATAATCCATCAAGATTTCGACAAAGAGATCTGAAAAGTCAGGTTACAGAGTCATGAGTAATACGACCCGTCAACCGTTTTTTGATGTAGCATCACGCTGATGAATCAACAGGTAATCCGGATAAAAAAATGAAAAAAATAATCCTTCTGCTCGGTATCACGCTTGCCCTGCCTGCGGCTGCGGTCGACGTTGCGCCGCGTATTTCGGACCGGGAGATCATCGAGTCTCTGGCTGAAATCAAGGCCGGGCAGAAAGCACTGGAAGACAAGATAGACACACGTTTTACTGCTATGCAGGAGCAAATGGATCAACGCTTTACTTTGGTTGATCAGCGTTTTACTGCCATGCAGGAGCAGATGGACATGCGTTTTACTGCCATGCAGGAGCAGATGAACATGCGTTTTACTGCCATGCAGGAGCAGATGGACATGCGTTTTACCGCCATGCAGGAGCAGATAGATCAGCGTTTTACCTCGATTGATCATCGCTTTACTTCGATTGATCAGCGTTTTACTTCGATTGATCAACGCTTTGAGTTTCTGCAGCAGCTCATGCTGGTGATGATTGCCGGTGTGTTTG
>JAVVEX010000163.1:0-1970 GCA_032251195.1 Nitrosomonas sp. | reverse complement strand
TTCATGGTGCGCCCCTCTTTTTACATACCGATACACATTGGACGCTCAATTCAACAATTAATTGCGACATAGCCTTGATATTCATGCTTCTGTTTTTTGGCTTTGCCATACGCATGCCACTTTTTCCTTTTCATGGCTGGCTGCCGGTCCTGGCGCAATACGGTACAGTGGCAAGCGCGACTGTCTTTATCGTTGGTATCAAACTTGGTCTATACGCAGTAATACGATTTATACTGCCGGTTATGCCGGATATTGCCGCACAATGGAGCTGGTTTGTTTCACTACTGGGACTGGCCGGAATTTTTTATGGCGTTGTGCTGGCACTGATGCAAATCAACATTCGCCGTCTGCTGGCATTTGCCGTCATCAGCCATACCGGGATGCTAATAATCGGTATTTTTGATTTAAATTTATATGGACTGGAAGCCAGTATCCTGCTGGCAACTTCGTTTGGCTTGGCAGGAGCAGGGATCGCATATAGCATCGGCATGATTTACAAACGCACGCATACTGCATATATACCGAGACTTGGCGGCATGATCGATGTCAGTTCAGCGCTCGCTTTTCTATTTGTTATCAGTGCATTAAGCACAATGGGCATGCCGGGAACACCGGGATTTGATGGCATTCATCTACTTATAGATGGTACGATCAAAAACTTTGGCTGGACTATTTCCATCGCAATACTGGTTGGTAACGTTTTGACGGCAGCCCTGCTGTTACGTGCTTTTCAGCAAATTTTTATCGCGGCGCCCAGACGCTATCAGCCAAAGGAAAGGCCATCGTTCCAATCAAGCATTGCGCCTTCTATCAGGAATGAGGGTACTATTGCCGCCGTAATTTGTACGCTGCTGGTCGGCATTGGGTTTTATACCACTCCATGGCTACAAATTATTGATCAGAATATTAATAATTTCAGTGGATATCATTCCACGACATCCAATCACGAAACACAACATTAACAGTGTAGTAACACTGAGTATCAAGGATTGATCATGCCCGGAACAGATTTTCCCTTATTGAGTCTTATCATTTTTCTGCCACTGTTTGGCGCGGTTGTTACCAGCATGATGGGTGATAACAGGCTCGTCAAATTATCCGCGCTGACTTTTGCGGGATTGGAACTGGCTCTGACACTGCTTGCTCTGCACCTGTTTGATAAAACCAGCGGTGATTTTCAGTTAACCGAGAAATTTGACTGGATACCTTTCCTGAATATTGAATATCTGCTGGGTATCGATGGAATATCGATCCTGTTTTTGCCGTTATCCGCACTGTTAACAATGACAGTCATTCTGGCTTCATGGAATGCAATCAGTTATAACCAGCGTTTCCATTTTTCACTGATCCTTGCATTACAAGGCATTACTGCGGGTGTGTTTACCTCGCTTGACATGATACTGTTTTTCTTTTTCTGGGAATTAACATTACCTCCCCTGTTTTTTCTGATTGGATTATGGGGTATCGGTTCGCAACGCCGTAATGCCGCAATGAAATATACCTTGTTCATGCTGGCAGGCGGTGGGCCGCTGTTGCTCGCCATTGTCATTATGGCAGCGAATCATGCCAGTCAAACCGGAGGAAATTTCCCGCAAGACCTGTCCTTCAGTCTGCCAGTGCTGCTGGAAACACCATTGCTGGCAGAAAAACAAACGCTGGTATTCGTGCTGTTGTTATTTGGCTTTGCCTTCAAGGCACCTCTCTTCCCTTTTCATACCTGGTTACCGACGACAGCGATTGAAGGCCCCACTCATATCGTCGCATTGCTGGCCGGACTCAAATTGGGTGTATATGGGATTCTTCGTTTTGCCATGCCGCTTGCACCTGATGCTGCCGCTGAGTTTAGCTGGATACTGAGCGTATTCGGCGCAGCCACCCTTATCTACGGTGGCCTGATCGCCCGAGCTATGATCATTTCTGGTGTATGACAAGGGAGAAGGAAGCGGTGTAACCTGTTGGTAAAGATCTCG
>JAVVEX010000162.1:0-2059 GCA_032251195.1 Nitrosomonas sp. | reverse complement strand
TGATAAAATCAGTGTCATTCGGCTTAGTGCGAAAACAGGGGAAGGGCTGGGTCTGCTAGAAATTGCAATAAAAGAAGCGCTCAGTCAGACTCCGGCTAACCAGGCGGATCATTTTTTGCCCCTTTGGTGTGGGGTGCAATGAATATGCTCTGGTTATTTAATTTTAATAATGTAAAGGAACAAACATCATGGGTTTGAATGATCCTCAGTGGGGAAGAAGGAAGGGTAACGCAGGTCCACCCGATCTCGACGATATTTTTCGCGCTTTCAACCAGAAAATAAATGAAATATTTGGTCAGAAAGGCAGAGGTGGTGACGGCGAAGGCGGAGATTCTGGTGATGACCATGGCAAACATGGTGGCGCAGGTATCCTTGTAATTGTTGTCCTGCTGGCAGTGGTCTGGGTAGCGAGTGGCTTTTATATAGTGGATGAAGGCCAAAGAGGCGTAGTGCTCCGATTTGGAAAGCATATTGAAACAACTGCGCCAGGGTTGCGCTGGCACTTGCCTACGCCAATTGAAGCAATTGAAGCAGTCGATATAAGCCAGGTTCGTACAGTTGAAATTGGCTATCGGAATAATGTTCGCAGCAAAGTTCTGAAAGAATCCCTGATGTTGACCGATGATGAAAATATCGTTGATATTCAATTTGCTGTGCAATATATTCTAAACAGCCCCGAGAACTTCCTGTTTAATAATCGAGATGCTGAAGATTCAGTGCTACAGGTTGCCGAGACGGCGATTCGCCAGGTGATCGGTAACAGTAAAATGGACTTTGTGCTTTATGAGGGACGCGAGCAGGTTGCAGCAGACACTACTATATTGATGCAACAAATTCTGGATCGTTATCAGATTGGAATTCAAATCAACCGGGTAACAATGCAAAATGCGCAGCCGCCCGAGCAAGTACAGGCAGCTTTTGATGATGCGGTCAAAGCAGGTCAGGACAGAGAGCGTCAGGTTAACGAGGGTCAGGCATATGCCAACAATGTTATTCCCCGAGCAAAAGGTGCTGCTGCACGTTTAATGGAGGAGGCCGGTGGGTACATGCAGCGCGTGATTTCAACTGCGGAAGGTGATGCCAGTCGTTTTGAGCAGGTTCTGGTTGAATACTCAAAGGCGCCGGATGTGACTCGTAATCGTATGTATCTCGATGCTATCCAGCAAATACTCTCCACTACCAGCAAAGTTTTGATTGATCAACAGGGCGGCAATAACTTGTTGTATTTGCCGTTGGATAAATTAATGCAGATAGAGTCTGGTGCTGCCAAGCCTTCATCGGTCATGAGGCCGCAGAATGTCCAGGAGTTTTCTCCGGATGCCGGCTCGCGTTCGCGTGAGTCCTTTCGTAGTCGTGAACGGGAGATAAGATAAGATGAAAGCTGTTTCTTCTATATTGGCGGGATTGTTGGTGGCACTAGTTGCGCTGGGCAGTTCCATTATTTTTGTTGTTGATGAGCGTGAACAGGCGGTTGTGTTCCAATTGGGTGAAGTTGTGGATGTTAAAACGTCCCCAGGGTTGTATTTCAAGATACCGTTTGTCCAGAATGTTCGTTTCTTTGAGGCCAGAATTTTGACCATGGATTCGGATGAGCCTGAGCGTTTTATTACCTCCGAGAAGAAAAACGTGTTGGTGGACTTGTTTGTTAAATGGCGAATCATCGATGTCCGGCAATATTATGTCAGTGTTAATGGAGATGAAATGCTGGCAAAAACACGGTTATCACAAACCATTAATTCCAGTATGCGTGATGAATTTGGTAACAGAACCGTGCATGATGTTGTTTCTGGAGAGCGTGACATTATTATGGAAATCATGCGGCAGAAGGCCAATGTCGACGCACGTAAAATTGGAGCGGAGGTAATCGATGTGCGGTTGAAGCGGGTAGACCTGCCGCGGGAAGTCAGCGATTCCGTTTATCAGAGAATGGAGGCTGAACGTACAAGGGTGGCAAATGAATTAAGGTCAACTGGTGCGGCTGAGAGTGAAAAAATTCGGGCTGATGCTGATCGGCAACGTGAGGTTATTCTGGCTGAAGCTTATCGTGAAGCCCAGAAAA
>JAVVEX010000161.1:0-2082 GCA_032251195.1 Nitrosomonas sp. | reverse complement strand
AACGGTATTAAACAAAATGGAGATCAAAAACAGGTAGCCGCTTGATTCTCCATACACCAGATTTGACTATAGCTCATAAAACGATAGGGCGTCTCTAAAAATTCAGAGTTTGAAACAAGACGGGAAAGAATAAAAAATATTAACGCAGCATATGATTGATATGTAAGTTTACTTTTTCTGGATGAGGACTGAAAAGCATGGATCAAATATCGACAAATCCTGACATGATGAATGAAATGCAGCCTTCACTGGTTTTTACCGATGACGCGGCCAGCAAGGTCAAAGAACTGATTGATGAAGAAGATAATCAGGCGTTGAATTTACGGGTATTTGTCAGTGGTGGTGGCTGTTCCGGTTTCCAGTATGGATTTACATTTGATGAAACCATCAACGAGGATGATCTTGTGATGGAGAATCAAGGCGTGAAATTACTGGTGGACTCGATGAGTTTCCAGTACTTGATTGGCGCAGAAATCGATTATCAGGAGAATGCGCAGGGCGCGCAGTTTGTTATCAGGAACCCCTCTGCCGCTTCCACCTGCGGCTGCGGCTCATCGTTTACGATATAAAACCCATGTGGGGTGGGTGTCACTCAAAAAAATTCAGCACACCATCCAGCCCTACATGATTAATGCAATAAGTAGCATGTGCCTGTAATATCGGTTTGGCATGAAAAGCGATTCCGACACCGGCAGTATCCAGCATTTTAAGGTCATTTGCGCCATCGCCAATAGCGATTACCTGCTCCTTAGCAAGCCCCAACTGATTACGCACCTGTTCGAGAATTTCGCCCTTGCCGGTTGCGCCGATAATATGACCCAGCACAAGACCAGTCAGCTTGCCGTTCTGAATATCGAGCGTGTTGGCAAAAGCGTAATCCAGTCCCAGGCGTGTTTTGACTCGATCCGTGAAAAAAGTAAAACCACCTGAAATTACCATCGTCCTGATTCCCACCGATTTCATGCGGTGCAGCATTTTTTTGGCTCCGGGACTCAATCGCAGACGCTCGTCATAAACATGTTGCAGCGCACTTTCCGGCAGGCCTTCCAGTAAAGCTGCCCGGCGGGTAAGGCTTTCCGCGAAATTGATCTCTCCGCGCATGGTGCTTTGCGTAATTGCCGATACTTCAGCCTTGACTCCATGGAAGTCAGCAATTTCATCAATAGATTCAATCGACAGCAATGTTGAGTCCATATCCATTGCTACCAGACCAAAATCAGTCAGTTTTTTTTCGGGCGGTACGAATGCAAAGTCGAGAGACGTTTCCTTGCAAAGCGGTTCGATCTCGGGATGCGGTTTGGCATCGAGAAGCCGGAATGCTTCACCCGTAATACGTTCGATTTGATTTGCCCCGGAAAATTTGGCCAGTGTTCGCAAATCGCTGTTCTCTATTTCTGCGCCTTGTATAATTAGGTTCATGTTATTGCCGAAGTTTTGCTGTTTTTATCTAAACGTTATATTTGGCTATGTCTATGTTAATAGTTTAAAATTTTCGCTACTGGCTACTGGCTACTGGCTACTGGCTACTGGCTACTGGCTACTGCTCTGTCAGCCGGGTAGTTTAGCTTATTTTGGGCTGGCTGAACCAGCCATGCAGGCGTGGCAAAAGTTACGAGCGCTTCACTCGGGTGAGCAAGACTTGGGTTTATATCGCCATGACTCGCATTATGTCGAGGCGTTTGACATAAAACCAGGGTTTTCAAACGGCTTCTCCAGGCTGTTACTTCGATGACATTCGTCAAATGTACACCCACAATTCCTGCGTTAACCTGGCCATTGCGTGCAGACCTGTAAATTGTCCGGCATTGCCAAAGGATTACTCTAATGACGTACTCGCCATCCAGACACGCTGATTTTTTATGCCCAAAGAATCAATTGAAAAACGCTTCCTTTGTTGACGCACTTCAAAAAACCAGATGTTGAAACGTACATTCCAAACCAAGCAGACTGATCCCCGGATTTCACCACAAACCCATCTCGCCATACAGTCACAAAGACGCGGTCAAGAGCTATGATCATTTCTGGTGTATGACAAGGGAGAAGGAAGCGGTGTAACCTGTTGGTAAAGATCTCGGCAGATCA
>JAVVEX010000160.1:0-2149 GCA_032251195.1 Nitrosomonas sp. | reverse complement strand
TTAAAGCAGTATCGGGCAATAGCGACGCGATACGACAAGCTGAAGCGAAATTACGAAAGTATGGTGGCCATAGCATGCGGATACCTGTGGCTACCTATGTGAAATGTCAACAGACCCTAGGTCAAGCTTTTGCCATTCAGTAAAACCTGGAAATGTATAAAATCCGTCAATCAAAAATGCTTGCGCCACACCAGCTCCAGCGCACGCGGCTCACCCAATAGCACTTGCGTACCATTATTATAGGAACGGTTTGCATAGACCGCATTGTTAAGGTTGCGCCCATGCAATGCAAGCTCGCCCAGCCTGTTGCGGTAACTGATAACTGCATTCACATTTGGCGCGATCCGCAAAGCGATCACCGACATAACGGATACCCAAACCAATGTTCAGCGGCTCAAATGGCCGGTAAAATGTCCAGATATTGGCGGTGATTTCCGGAACGTCATTTGGCCGGTTGCCTTTGCGTGACACACCCGCGCCGGAAACCCGGTCGGTAAATTTGTCAAACTGTGCATCAACCCATGCAAAATTTCCATCAAATGACCACTGTCGATTAGGACGGACTCCAAGTGCAAATTCAACACCGTATGATGACTGTTTGCCAATTTGTTGGACGGTGTCCGGATTGCTGGTATCGCGGGTCAGCATATTGCGGCGACTGAGGTCGAAGAAAGCAAGCGTGGTTTGCACGCGATCATCCCAGAATGTCCCCTTTAAACCGATTTCCCATTGCGTGCTTTTGGTTAATTTAAAATCACGATTGGCTCGTGACAGCGTCACAATCTGGGAGGGGGGTTCCGCCGCGCCACTCCATTGACCATAAAGCGTCACTGTCGGAAAAATGTCATAGAGCAAACCAACGCGCCATGAATCACCGTGAAAAGTTTTCTGGAAATCATTAACCGAATCTCTCAGATCAAAAGATTTAACCCGCGAAATATCATGACGATAACCCAGCGCCAGTTTGATAGATTCGGTAAGCTTCAACAAGTCTTCGGCATATAAACCCAGCGAGCCAATTTTGGTTCTACGCTGCGGAGAAAAAGGGTCGGGTGAATTGAAATTTCCTGGAACAGGCCGCAAAAAATCAACCGTGTCGCCCCCGCCAAAAGGCGAGTTGTTATCGCGTTGCTGCCGGTTGAAGATATATTCGACTCCGGCAAGAATCCTGTTCGACAGACCACCGAGTGCGTGTTCCAGTACTGCTTCAGAACGATTGCCAAAAATACGCTGATCGTGATCAATACGCAGAAAGTCGCCACGATCCACCAGACCAGTGCCGGGGTTGAACGTATAGACCTCGGCATTTTTCCATTCGCGATTCTCGATATTCATATAGGCCTCATTGCGCAGCAGCAGGCCATTAATCGGCTTTCAGTCAAAATTGAGCCGTGTCCAGGTAACATCCTTATCTATGCGATCATCATCGACGTTATAGTTTTTGCGAATGATGCGTTTGTCGATCTTGCCATTGACAAGTGGCGTGCCGAAGTAACCTTCACCATGATCCAGAAAGGTATCAATGGCAAGACGTGCTCTCAGGCTGTCGGTAATATCCATGGCTATCTCACCCGAAACATGCAGATCGTTGTAACGGGTACGCTCAACAAAACCCGATGAACCCCGGTTGGCGGTAACATAGTTGACATCCAGCCGATAGGCGACGCGATCTGTGATTTTCCCACCACTCCCCCCCGCAAAACGCCATTTTCCCCAGCTGCCATAACCTGCTTCCAGTTGGTACCGCTCGACGCCATCTGCTTGTTTGGTAACAAAATTCATTGAGCCAATCACTGATCCAAGACCGTGTAATACCGAAGATGCGCCCTTGATAATCTCGATATGCTCGTAATTGAACGTGGAACGTGGCGCCACCGCCAGGCCAGGATAGCGGTTACCATCGATAAGAATAGGCAGGCTGGTTACATCAGAGAAGCCGCGCATTGCGAAGCAGAGCACACCAAAACACATGCCGGATGTCACGCCCGGAGCGCTCTCCACCGCCTGTAATGTGGTGGTATAACCCGCTCCTCCATCGTTTTACTTGTGACAACATCGACACTGCCGGGAATTTTCTGGAGCTATAGTCAAATCTGGTGTATGGAGAATCAAGCGGCTACCTGTTTTTGATCTCCATTTTGTTTAATAC
>JAVVEX010000159.1:0-2231 GCA_032251195.1 Nitrosomonas sp. | reverse complement strand
TTTGTAGTAAAAGCAGCTTAACAGGAACAACCAGGAGTGGTAGTTCAGTTGGTTAGAATACCGGCCTGTCACGCCGGGGGTCGCGGGTTCGAGTCCCGTCCACTCCGCCATCATATTCAAATAGTTTCGGAATGTCATTCCGGTTTACGATGCGTTACCGCAATCCATCCACGCATGCGCGTCATGCGCAACTTCGACCATGATACCGGCCTATCCGGTTGTTACGGTACACTCCGCATTTCTGTCTAATTTTCAGGGTTCTTGTCGTGTTTGATTTTGTACATAAAAAGAAAACCATCGTTCAGATTGTTCTGTTTATAGCGGTATTGCCATTCATGTTTTGGGGCATTGAATCTTATCGTGGCGATAGCAGCGCAGGATATGTTGCCGAGGTAAATGGCGAGGAAATTGGTCGCCGTGATTATGAGCAGGCATTACGCAATCAGCAGGAAAACCTGCGGAACATACTGGGGGACAACTTTAATAGTACGCTGCTGGATAATCCTCAGATGAGATTGAGTGTACTGGAAAATTTGATTCAGCAGAAACTGGCGCAGCAGGAGGCAACCCGTGTCGGCTTAACGGTTCTGGATTCCCAGTTGGCAGCAGAAATACAGGCGATCAGTTTTTTTCAAGAAAATGGAAAATTTTCCTTGCAACGCTATCAGGACTTACTGCAGCGCCAAGGCATGTCTGCCAGTTTGTTTGAATCCAGATTGGCGAACGAAATCAAACAACAGCAACTCCTGGAAGGAATTACCAGAAGCGTGGTTATTCCTGAAACAGTTATCAGTAGTCTCTTGCGTCTGAGTAATACCAGATACGACATCAACCGCTTTGTGCTGCGCCCTGAACAATTTACTGACCGAGTTGATCCAGATGACGCCGAGATACGCGCTTATTATGACGATCACCATCGTGATTTTATGCTGCCCGAACAAGTACGCGCTGAATATATCGTTTTATCAATTGACGAACTGGCGAAGCAGGAGCAGGTAACTACTGAAGAAACAAGAAACTATTTTGATGGGCATACCAGCGAATTTGGCTACCCGGAAGAACGCCGCGCCAGCCATATTCTACTGGCGGCCTCAGCAGATATCACCGAAAAGGCCAGGGCCGGGATCAGAAACCAGGCAGAACAAATTCTGCGGGAAGTTGAGGAAAATCCCGAACGGTTCTCGGAATTGGCAGCGGAGAGATCGGAAGATCCCGTATCTGCCAAAATGGGAGGGGATCTTGGCTTTTTTACGCGGGGGTCGATGGTCAAGGCATTTGAGGATGAAGTATTTGCCATGCGGCCAGAGGAAATCCGTGGCCCGGTAGAAACCTCCTTTGGCTTTCATATCATTAAACTTTCTGAGATAAAACAGGCTGATATTGCAAGCTTCGACGATGTCAAGGATCATATTGAGGCGCTCTTGAAGCGCGAGAAAGCCTCCGAAAAATTTGGTACGCTTGCCGAAGACTTTCGCAATATGGTTTTCGAGGAAAGCAGCACATTGCAAGTGGCTTCAGATATGCTTAATCTACCCATACAGCAGACGGATTGGATTAGCCGTCAGTCGGTTGAGCCGCCACTTATTACCCATAAATTAATGCTGGATGCTATTTTTTCGAATGATGTTATCCGTGATCAGGTGAATACCGAAGCAATTGAAGTGCAGCCTGACACACTGGTAGCCGCCAGAGTATCTCAGCACCGCCCTGCCAGCGCACAATCCATAGAATTGGTACGCGATCAAATCACTTCTCGCCTGAAGCTGCAGTTAATACAAGAAATGGCGAAGAAAGAAGGACAGGAAATTCTGGCGCGCCTCCAGACAGGACAAACTGCTGATGAGTTGGATTGGAGTGATGCCGTTGAAATATCCTATACTCAGGCGCAAGGCGTCGATCTGGAAACCTTGCGGCTTGTTAACCAGATTGGAACTGGCCGGTTTCCAGCATACGCTGGCAAATCAGCACCGCAGGGAGGGTATGAACTGATCAGACTCAACCGCGTCGTTGTATCTGATGGGGAACCGGGAGACGATAAAAACCTGAATTTTGTCAATCAGTTACAACAGATTCGCAGTCAGGAAGAATTGAGCGCTTACCTTGCCGCAATCAGGCAGCGCTCGGAAGTAACGATCAGGGAAGAAAGCTATTAATTATTATGCCTCTGAACTATTTTCAGCAATTTCTGCCAAATGCTTTTAGATCAACGATATAGGGAGTTGAATCATGAG
>JAVVEX010000158.1:0-2239 GCA_032251195.1 Nitrosomonas sp. | reverse complement strand
CGAGTTGCCGCTACGCCTTCTTACTGCTTGCCTAACGCACACTCAGATCAAACTGAAAATAGTATAGAGGCATATTCTATAATGTTTGCCAGGGCTTTGCGCGATGGTAGTTTTGGAGGGTTTTCAAGTCTCTGCCGGTATTCCAGCGATGCCAGTCGCAGGCTCCGCAGTTCAGCAACGATGCTGTTTATTTTGGTGTCACTATTTGCGAACTTAGGCATTTTCGTCTGTCACCAGTGATGGGTATCGTTAATGTAATAAATTGGCTTCCGCATGATTTGGAAACAAATCCAGGCGGCGGGGATTGATAAAAACCTGTTCCCCCTTTACCAGCTGCAGCTCGCGGAAGCGCTCCTTGCTGATTTCAACGTGAACAAGATCTTTGTCAGGGAGATCGTCTCTGGAAAGCTCCAACCTGACTGATGGACCGATGGATAGAATATGAATGACCCGCGCGGGTAAAGCTGATTTACCATTAACGGTGCGAGCAACATCGATATCATGTGGTCGCACGTAAGCGATTGCAGCCAAATTTTCTGCCTCGGCATGTTCCGGCGCATCGATTTCAATCTCTCCAATCAGTGCACGTCCACGATGGATGCGCCCATGGAACAGATTGACGTGACCGAGAAACTCATAGACGAATGGACTGGCAGGGTGTTCGTACACCTCATCCGGCGTGCCGATTTGCTCGATTTTCCCATGATTCATAACCACCACCCGATCGGATACTTCCAGCGCTTCTTCCTGATCATGCGTGACAAAAATACTGGTGATGTGCATTTCGTCATGCAATCTCCGCAGCCAGATACGCAATTCCTTGCGCACTTTGGCGTCGAGCGCCCCAAACGGCTCATCCAGCAACAGCACCTTGGGCTCCACGGCCAATGCACGCGCCAGTGCGATGCGCTGGCGCTGTCCGCCGGAGAGCTGATGCGGATAACGGTCGGCCAGCCAGTCGAGTTGGACCAGTTCTAACAGGCTGGTGACGCGCTTGCGGATTTCTGCATCTTTCAGGCGGCTGCGCTTTGGGCGGACACGCAAACCAAACGCGACATTCTCAAAAATGGTCATATTGCGAAACAGCGCGTAATGCTGGAAGACAAAGCCGACCTGTCGGTCGCGCAGGGACTGACTGGTTGTGTCCTCATTGTTGAACAGCACCTGACCGGAATCGGCTATTTCAAGTCCTGCAATCACACGTAACAGAGTCGTTTTTCCGGATCCGGACGGACCCAGCAGGGCGAGTAGTTCTCCGGATTGGACTTCAAGACTGACGTCCTGTAGCGCTGTGAAGGTTCCGAACTGCTTGGAAAGACTGCGTATTTCGATACTCATGACTATTCTCCCTTTTACTCTCTTGTTTTCTGTTGCGTGACTTTGGATTCGACAAACGTTTTGATGGCAAGCGTGATCAGTGCGAGCAACGCCAGGAGTGAGGCGACCGCAAAGGCAGCTGCATAGTTATATTCGTTATAAAGAATCTCGACGTGCAGTGGCAGCGTGTTGGTCTGTCCACGGATGTGGCCAGAAATAACGCTGACCGCGCCAAATTCTCCCATTGCTCGCGCGTTGCAAAGAATAACGCCGTACAGCAGACCCCATTTGATATTGGGGAGTGTGATTCGCCAGAAAGTCTGCCAACCGTTGGCGCCAAGTATGACTGCGGCTTCTTCCTCCTCAATCCCCTGTGCCTGCATCAAAGGGATCAATTCGCGCGCAATAAACGGCACGGTTACAAAAATTGTCGCCAGCACGATGCCCGGCACCGCGAAGACGATCTTGATATCGTGTTCATTAAGCCATGGCCCCAGCCAGCCCTGCAATCCAAATACGAGTACATAAATCAGCCCGGCAACGACGGGAGAAACCGAGAAGGGCAGATCAATCAGTGTGGTCAGGATGTTTTTGCCACGAAATTCAAATTTGGCGATTGCCCAGGCTGCCGCCACACCAAAAACCAGATTGAGCGGCACAGCGATGCCTGCCGCGATCAAGGTAAGCCGGATGGCCGCGCGCGCATCGGATTCGGTAATGGCGGCAAAATAAACATCGATACCTTTTTTAAACGCTTCGTAAAATACGGAAACAAGTGGAACGAACAGAAACAGCGCCAGAAATGTCAGCGCCAGACCGATCAGCAAATAGCGCCGCTGTTCGGCAATTTCTGCCTCGCGCGCCTGGGCTTCAACGTCTTCACCCTCGCCACCGGTCTCCAGCACGTCAAACCCGGCTGAAT
>JAVVEX010000157.1:0-2313 GCA_032251195.1 Nitrosomonas sp. | reverse complement strand
ATCTGCCGAGATCTTTACCAACAGGTTACACCGCTTCCTTCTCCCTTGTCATACACCAGAAATGATCATAGCTCCAATTAATTGCGACATAGCCAAAAAAAACGTGTGGGGCTGCCTGTTTGGTCTGCTCGTCATAATACCGGTCTGCAGCGGACACCCTCATAACTGGGTGACTGTCCGCAGTGAATTTGAAATTAATGACAGCGGGCAACTGGCCTCTATCGGCCAGATCTGGCGTTTCGATTTTTTTTATTCTGCCATTCTGATTGCAGAGCTGGCCAATGACTGGCAGCAGCCGCTGCCAAAAGCACTTGAGCTGGAAGCGCGGCGTATGGTGACCAATTTGAAATCCTATGGTTATTTTTCGGCACTTTCGATTGGTGGGCGCGACATGGCGCTACCGACGCCGAATCGTTATCGATTGCAGGTAATCAAGGCAGGCGGGCAGGAATTTCTTGAATTAAGCATGCATTTTCAGTTAAATCAGTCTCCGCTGTTGGCCGACAACGAGCTGAGCTGGTCGGTCTATGATCCAACCTACTATATTGCCTACAGTCATGAAGGCACGGACAACATCGAAATTCGGCATGCCGCGGCATGGCAGTGCCACAAACAGCGCAGGCTGCCCGAGATCACGGAAGAGCTGATCGCCTACGCATTCTCGCTTGACCGGACGCAGCGCGATACCAACGGACTGGGGCGGGCATTTGCCGAAAAAATAATCATAAAGTGTGAGCCACAACCTTGAAACAGCACATCTGATGATTCGGAATAAATACTTCTGGTTAGTTCTGACGTTCATTCTGGGCGTATCGTTTGTCGCTATGCTGGTCCCCTGGTCGACTCTGCTGACAGCAATTGCTGCGCTGCAAAAACAGTTACACGCTTTACTGACGGCGCATATTTCACAAGTTGAGCATTCTCCGTGGCAATATGGGTCGGGGCTGATTCTGTTCAGTTTTCTTTATGGAATTTTTCATGCGGTAGGGCCTGGGCATGGCAAAGCGGTTATCGTCAGTTATTTAGGTACGCAGAGCCATGAGCAGGCATCACATGGCATCATGCTATCCTTTCTGGCGGCACTTCTGCAAGCGGTTGTGGCGGTTGTGCTGGTAACCACAGCGGCACAGTTGCTTGATTTATCTGTTGGTACTGCCAGAAAGTACGGCCACAACCTAGAGCTCGCAAGTTATATTCTGATCATGTTACTGGGAGGTGGTATTTGTGTGCGCGCCTTGCTGCGCTTACATAAACTGCGTTTGGTGACGCATGGACAATCGATGCATCCATACGCGGAGGGAAATAAACATTCGCACCAGCATTTTAAACCGGAAAATGACCATGCATGCGGCTGTCAACATGGCTATGTGCCCGAAACAAGGCACGATAGCAGCCAGCGATGGCTGGTTGTGCTATCCATGGGATTACGGCCATGCACTGGTGCCGTGATCGTATTAATGTATGCCTACGTCGTTAACGTTTATATTTTTGGAGTGATTGCAACGTTTGCCATGGGCATAGGCACTGGCCTGGCTGTTGCGTTGCTCGCAACAATAACGGTTTTGTGCAGAACAAGATTGCTAAGGTGGATGGTACGGCAGCAGGATAGCAAAGGGCATACGCTGTTTGATTTTTTTGGTGCCGGTTTGATGCTGGTTGGCGGATTATTGCTGTTGCTGCTGGGCACATCCTTGTTCATGATGACTGACACCGTGCCAGTCAGCCATCCACTGCTATGAATTACGGTGACGGTTTACTAAATACGCTTAACTTTCACCCTTTACCTTTTTTTGGGGCCGCGTTTCTTTGCCTTAAGGAACCTCTGATTAATAACCGATCGGCGATATCATTCATCCTCAAATCCATTTTTGAGAAGACGTTCATGAGACCCTACCAACAGATGAGTTTTGCGGATGCTGAATACGCCAATAAGAAGAAAGTGACGCGCCGCGAGAAGTTTCTTGATCAACTCGACGAGTTATTGCCGTGAGAGGCTATGACCGAGGTCATTGAACCGCACTATGGGAATCTCTGAAAAACTAACATTCCGACCAGTATTGGCTCAAAAATTGGCCACACTTTCAAATATTGATACTGATTTTTATCAAAAACAGCCGTTATTTCCTGAAAACAAGTCCATTTATCGGCTTGTTTTCAAATTTCAGGCGCACTAAGGCGTCGATGTTCATATCGATCGCCGCGAATGACGTTGGCAATGGCAGTCAAAAAGGTCAAACGGGCTGTATTTTTGGCCAGGCCGCGATAGCGATTCCTGGCATACCCAAAGCGGATTTTAATATCCCGAAACACGTG
>JAVVEX010000156.1:0-2324 GCA_032251195.1 Nitrosomonas sp. | reverse complement strand
TATCACACCAACTTTCTGTTTTTTATCAGCTCTTGGGAAAACAAGGCAATTTCAACAATTAATTGTGACATAGCCAAGAATAATGTAGGATACCTGGCTGACCGTCGAATAGGCGAGTCGCCGTTTGAGATCATCCTGCATGAGTGCACGCAATGAACCATAAATGATCGTCATGGCCGCCAGTATCACCAATGGATGCGTGACACCGAGTTCTGCGGCGAAATTGATGCCATAAACATCGTACAGCACGCGCACAATCCCGAATGCGCCTGCCTTGACAACCGCAACCGCGTGCAGTAGCGCGCTGACTGGCGCCGGGGCAACCATTGCCTGTGGCAGCCAGCCGTGCAGCGGTATCAATGCAGCTTTTACGCCAAGCCCCATAATCAGCAGAATGAAAATAACAGTCAACTGCGGATATAGCGCGGGCGCGCTCTCGCGCACAAAGCCTTGATGAACAAAATCGAGAGTACCGGTCAGCGTATATAACCAGATCGTGCCGATCAATAACAGCACTCCACCGCCAACGGTGTAGATCAGGTAAGTTTGTCCTGCCTGGCGCGCAACTTCGGTACCACGATGAACGATCAGTGGATAAGCGGCCAGCGTAAGAAATTCATAACAGATCAGAAAAGTGAAAAGATTGCCTGCCATTGCGACACCGGCGGTTGCTGCGACGCACAGGCTAAAAAAACCAAAAAAACGACTGCGGTGAGGTGAGCCTTCCAGATAACCGACGGCATAAAAAGTGGTCGTGAGCCACAGCCCGGCAGATAAGCCGACGAACAGCACGGCGAGTGGATCCATTCGCAGTACAAAATCAATATTGGGCAGGAAATGGATGCGGATCTGGTAGTGCTGCCCCTGATAAATATGCCAGATCATCCAGCCAACCAGAGCGATTTTGCCAAATGCCGCGAGAAAATTCAGGGTAGTGCGCGTGCGCACGCTGTTTTCCGGGAGCGTGAAAATGATCAGCCCTGATAACAACGAAGTTAACAGGACCAGAAGCGGCAACCAGCTTTGCGTGATCATGGGCTGGACGGCAGAAATTCAAAAGGATTGCCGATTGCCAGCCATTCAAGTAAAAGTGCGGGATACCATCCCAGCAGAATGGATCCACTGGCAAGCGCCAGAGCACTCCATTCCATCAAGGCGGGAACAGGACGGGTTTCGGGTATGGCTTCTTCCGTCTGCGCCTGGGTGAACGCATGGCCAATCACCTTGAAAATGTAACCAGCTGCCAATATCCCGCCGAGCACGATCACCGTCGCATATCCCCAACGTTCTTGAGCGATAGTCGCTTCCAGCAGCAGCCACTTCCCGGTAAACCCTCCGCTGGGCGGCAAGCCCATGATACTGATACCCGCAAGGGAAAAGGCCGCCAAGGTCAGCGGCAAGCGTTGCGCAATACGATCAAGCAGCAGAATGCGATCATGCCCGCCAAACAGCTGGATGTTGCCTGCCGCGAGAAACATGGCACTTTTGGCGAGCGCATGCGCGAGCAGCATATAAAGTGCGCCCTGCCAGACGCTGCTGGACACCATGTCATCCTGGCCATTGGCGAGCGGGAACACCAGAAAAAAATAACCAAGCTGGGCAACGGTGGAGTAAGCGATGAGCAACTTGAGGCGAACCTGGCGCAGCGCCTGCAGCGATCCCCAGAGGATGGCGGCGCCGCCGAGCCATCCCAGTACATCAGGCATCAAGGTATGGATGGGGTGGAATAATTCCAGCCACAGGCGCAGTAGCAGATAAAACGAAGCCTTGATAACCAGCGCGGAGAGCAGCGCGCTGACAGGGGCGGCAGCGCTACTGTGCGCGGGCGGAAGCCAGAAATGCAGTGGAAACAACGCGGATTTAAGCAGCAAGCCGGTTGTTATCAGCGCTGACGCGATCAGGATTGTCGGCGTGACCGGATGGCTGCTGATACGCGCGGCAAGCAAGGCGATATCGACCGTTGCATGGGTGTGATACAACAAGGCGACGCCAAGCAAATAGCACAATGAACCAAGCAAACTGATCAGCAGATAGCGCATGGCGCTGATGAGCGCGTCTGAGCTGCCTGCCAGTGCGGTTAGTGCGACAGCAGCAAGACCGATCAATTCGAGCGTGACATACAGATTGAAAATATCTGTTGATAGAAACAGTGCGTTAAGCCCTGTCCATAGAAACATCCACAGCGGCCAGAAAGCGTCAGATTTACGGCTCTCCGCAGGTTGGACGCGGAAAAAGGCAAAGGCATATAAACTAAGGCTATGTCACAATTAATTGTTGAAATTGCCTTGTTTTCCCAAGAGCTGATAAAAAACAGAAAGTTGGTG
>JAVVEX010000155.1:0-2340 GCA_032251195.1 Nitrosomonas sp. | reverse complement strand
GGCCTTCTTTGACACGCACAACCTCGCCTGCCTGAAATAAAATTTTAGGCTTGGGTTTTTCGACACCTTCCTTAACCTGATTAAGGATATCGTCAATCTCCCGCTTATTAATTGGAACAGGCTGTGTCGTTGAACCACCCACGAAACCAGTCACTTTTGGCGTTCCTTTTACCAAATGCCAAGTTTCATCAGTCAACTCCATTTCGACAAGAATATATCCCGGAAAAAACTTTCGTTCGCTAATATTTTTCTGACCGCCTCTAATTTCGATTACCTCCTCGACTGGCACCAATATATCACCAAACTTTTCTTCCAGTTTTTGCTGCTTAATCCGCTCTTCCAAGGCACGTTTAATACTCTTCTCGAAGCCAGAATAGGCATGAATAGCGTACCATTTTTTATTCATCTCTCACCTGGCACACTGTCAACTCCCCTGATCCATAACCAACTTCACAATTGACATGAGCCCCGCATCCACCAGCCACAGAAAAAGTGCCATTGCCATGACAAATGCAAACACTGTACCTGCCGTCTGCAGTGTTTCCTTGCGACTTGGCCACACTACCTTTTTGGTTTCATCCACAGAATCCCGCGCAAAGGTCAGAAACTGCCTGCCCTGCGATGTGAATAATGCCAAAGCAACTCCTGAAATCAATCCCAGCAACACCGAAACAACTCTTACTACTGTTGGACTGTCATTCAGAAAATAATAGCCATAAATACCTGCCAAGCCTAATATTATTGCTAAAACCAGTTTAACCTTATCCACTTATTAATCTATTCCATAATTACGACAGAACATTTATAACGACAGTATGGCCAACATATCACAAGCACAAGCAATGTTTTGCTATACGATCTACGAGCGGCACCTATTTCGATATAAGAATTCAGATGGCAGGCCAGGAGGGCATCGAACCCCCAACCTTCGGTTTTGGAGACCGACGCTCTGCCAATTGAGCTACTGGCCTGTATTTATTACCAATCAAAATAAAGCATTCCTGACGCAGCAATTATTCAATGACTTTCGCAACGACACCAGCACCTACGGTACGTCCTCCTTCGCGGATAGCAAAGCGCAACCCTTCATCCATTGCAATCGGTGCAATCAGATTTACTGTGACCGAAACATTGTCGCCAGGCATAATCATTTCTGTGCCAGCAGGCAGCTCTATCGATCCAGTCACATCCGTTGTGCGAAAGTAGAATTGCGGCCGGTAACCAGCAAAGAATGGCGTATGCCGCCCGCCTTCATCCTTGCTCAGCACATAAATTTCTGCGGTAAACTTGGTATGCGGCAGAATACTGCCCGGTTTCGCAAGTACCTGTCCACGCTCAACTTCTTCCCGTTTGGTGCCACGAAGCAACACACCGACATTATCTCCCGCCTGCCCTTGATCCAACAGTTTGCGGAACATTTCAACGCCCGTGCATACGGTTTTAATCGTGGGTCGCAAGCCAACAATCTCAATTTCTTCGCCAACTTTGATCACGCCACGCTCCACACGCCCGGTTACTACCGTGCCACGACCAGAAATTGAAAACACGTCCTCAACCGGCATGATGAACGCACCATCAATTGCGCGCTCCGGCTCTGGTATATAGCTATCCAGCGCCTCTGCCAGCTTCAGAATGGAAGGCTCTCCAATGTCACTCTGGTCTCCCTCCAGCGCTTTTAATGCCGAACCAATAATGATCGGGGTGTCATCGCCAGGAAAGTCATACTTCGAGAGTAGCTCGCGTATCTCCATTTCCACCAATTCCAGCAACTCGGCATCATCAACCATGTCCGCCTTGTTCATGTAGACAATGATGTAGGGTACGCCAACTTGTCGCGCCAGCAAGATATGCTCACGCGTTTGAGGCATCGGCCCATCCGCTGCCGACACAACCAGAATTGCCCCGTCCATTTGCGCCGCACCTGTAATCATGTTTTTCACATAATCAGCATGTCCCGGACAATCAACGTGCGCGTAATGGCGATTGGCAGTCTCGTATTCGACGTGGGAGGTGTTGATCGTGATCCCGCGTGCGCGCTCCTCCGGTGCGGAATCTATCTGGTCATAGGACTTCACCTCCCCGCCATATTTCTTCGTCAGTACTGTCGTGATCGCAGCGGTAAGTGTCGTCTTCCCATGATCCACGTGCCCAATCGTGCCAACATTCACATGTAGCTTGTTTCGCTCAAATTTACTCTTAGCCATACTTCCTTTCCTTGTGTTATCTCTAAACCGGGTTTATTTTTTGTTGATAATCGCTTCAGCTACATTCTTGGGTGCTTCGACATAATGCTTAAATTCCATTGAATAGGTCGCTCTTCCCTGAGTTGCAGATCGGAGA
>JAVVEX010000154.1:0-2533 GCA_032251195.1 Nitrosomonas sp. | reverse complement strand
ACCAATCTGTCGCTGACTAAATGGTTCTGGGCGATTTACCTGTCTGCCTCGGACAAGGGTGGCATTTCTGCCGTACGTCTTTCTAAACAAATCCAGGTTTCCTGGGTTACGGCTTGCCGGATATTGTTGATTGCAGGGACGCAGGACCAGCACACTACCCAATCCGAAGCGGCACAATTGTTTGCAGCCGCTTCGCCACCCAAGGAATTCTGGGTGGTTGAAGGTGCGGGGCATTATAATATGCATACATATGCTGGAAAAACCTATGAGGAGCGGATTGATGATTTCTTGTTCAACTATCTCCAGAAGTAATCCTGTATCTGACGTACAGCTGTATTATTCTCAGACAGCCTTATTGGTCGATTCTTTTTAAATTCACGTTTTCTGGAGTGTTATGACTGGCTACCAACATATTTTGCTGGCGGTGGATCTCTCGGATCAGGACGATTATGTTATATGCAGGGCGCGCAATCTTGCCACGTTGACAGGTGCAAAAATAAGCGTTATTCATGTGCTGGACAATATTCCCATGCCGGATACGCCTTACGGAACCATGATTCCGCTTGACACAAAAACAACTTATGCCATGCTCGAAGCTGAAAAAAACAGATTAAATACAATGAGTGATGTGATGGCCATTGAATCCGCGTGCCGCTGGCTGGTATGGGGCGAACCAAAACAGGAAATTACGCGTATCGCTGAGCAGGAACATGTTGATCTGATTGTAGTAGGGTCGCATGGTCGGCATGGCTTGGCCTTGTTGCTGGGTTCAACCGCCAATGGCGTGCTGCACCGCGCCAGGTGCGATGTACTCGCTGTCAGATTGCAAAATGCCTGACAACTTCTAATACAGTCATTAATCGTGCGAAGTGGCATACCCATTTCGCTAAAGTACATATTCTTAGGGTTTGCTTGTTGTGAATGCATCTTCTCTTCGCAGGAAATTACGCGCACTGTTTATCACTTCCGAAATCTTTCCGTTATGCAAAACCGGCGGGCTCGGTGATGTCAGCGCTGCACTGCCCGCAGCGTTACGTGGCCTCAATATCGATATCAGAATCTTGCTGCCGGGTTATCCATCCGTGTTATCCGGGTTGAAATATAAGCGTAAACTGGCAGAATTCAACCTTTCGCCACATTTTCCGGTTGCCACGCTAATTGCATCCAGACTGAAGGTGCATGCCAACGATTATGTGCCCATCTATGTCATCGATTGCCCGGCGCTATATCAGCGAGAGGGCGGCCCCTATAGCGATGCTGCCGGGCAGAACTGGCCGGATAACGCACAGCGTTTCGGCTTGTTATCAAAAATCGGTGCCCTGCTGGCGAGTGACGCCAGCCCGCTAACGTGGGTTCCTGAAATTGTTCACTGCAATGACTGGCAAAGTGGATTGACACCGGCGTATCTGCATTTTTATAATGGAAAAAAGGCCGCCAGCATGATGACGCTGCATAATCTGGCTTTTCAGGGCTGCTTTCCACTTGGAGAGGCACACAAGCTGGAACTGCCACCGGAAAGCGTGGACATACATGGGCTTGAGTACTACGGCAATGTGTCATTCATCAAGGCCGGCATTTTCTATGCTGATTACATTACCACTGTCAGCCCCAGCTATGCCGAGGAAATACAGCATGAAACACTGGGTTTCGGCCTACAGGGACTGCTGGCCGAGCGCCGTGATCACTTATCCGGCATTCTCAACGGAATTGATGCAACGGTTTGGAATCCGCAGACAGATCCGCATCTCTACAAAAATTATTCGATCAGAACACTAACCAACAAATCCGCCAATAAGCTTGCCCTGCAACAATCACTTGGGCTGGAAGCCAATATTTCCATCCCGCTGTTTGCTGCCATCAGTCGTATCAGTCATCAGAAAGGGTATGATTTGCTGCTGCAGATTGCCCCTATGCTGGTGAAGCTGTCTGCGCAACTGGTTGTGCTTGGTAGCGGGAGTGTTGCGATGGAGAATCAGCTGACTGCGCTACAGCACGCATTCCCGAAGAATATAGTGGTCAAAATTGGCTACGATGAATCGTTGTCACATCAGATCGAGGCAGGTGCTGACTGTTTCCTGATGCCGTCCCGCTTTGAGCCTTGCGGATTGAATCAGATGTATAGCCAGCATTATGGTACGCTGCCACTGGTTCATGCCACGGGGGGATTACAGGATACCGTTGTGGATGTCACTACCAAAACAATCGCCAACGAAACTGCCAGCGGTTTTGTTTTTGATACAGCGACACCGGAATCTTTTCTCGCTGCGATTGAGCGGGCGCTGTCTGCCTATGGCAATCACAAACTATGGCGGAGCCTGCAACGTAATGCCATGCGTAAAGACTTTGGCTGGAAAACGAGCGCACTGGCGTATCGCTCGATTTACCAGTTGATCAGACCGGCTTGATTTTAAACATTATTCCTATATCTTTATGCGCGCTCCGAACGGTGTCAAAGGCAGGGCAATCGGGCTTAAATTTATTATTCATTAAAACAGTATGTTATGAACCATAAAATTGGCCAAATTGCTTGTTT
>JAVVEX010000153.1:0-2563 GCA_032251195.1 Nitrosomonas sp. | reverse complement strand
TCATGGTGCGCCCCTCTTTTTACATACCGATACACATTGGACGCTCAATTCAACAATTAATTGCGACATAGCCAAATAAAAGCTGGAATCAGCAAACGTTCGGCAAAACGCCTGGTGGGTAAGGTTGCCATTAGTGATACCATGGCCAAATCATTTTTCTGGGCATGGTGCAGGAGTGCAGCCAAGGTGCCGGGCGTCAGCGTAATATCCGCATCCAGTAACAGTGTCTGGCGGGTTTGTACCACGTTCAGTCCCTGTTGTAATGCCCACAGTTTTCCACTCCAGCCCGTTGGCGGAGCTGTGCCGGCAATAACGGTTGCGCCATGCTGCCTGGCGATTGACGCAGTGTCATCCTCCGACTGATCGTCGATAACAATAATGCATAAATCGGCATTCTGAGTCAGCAGTCCGTTCAGGGTTTGCGCGATTATCCGCGCTTCATTGCGTGCCGGAATCAGAACCGTAACAGTTTCAAAGGATATGTCGGCGACAGGAGCGGATAATGGCGCAAGTGATTCACGCGTGCTCCAGGCGCGCCATGGCGCGAGTACAATTGCCCACCACAAGAGCAGGCCGATAAGAGCAAAATAAGTCACTGGTATTCAGACTGCGGATGGTTGCGTAAGCTGTTACTCACTCATAAAAAATATTGACATGTCAGTGATGCGGCATGTCAATAAGGTATCTCTAAAAATCCATGTTTCGTTACAATACGTCGTTATTCACAAAAAATATCTCCTTGCATATCAAATATATGCTGTGTCAATATTTTGTGTTCTTGCCTCGTCTTGTTTAAAACCTTGAGTTTTTAGAGATGCTCTCCGGGAGGCTGTCCGGGAATAGCGATCATAGCAAGGCAAGAGTAAAGCTGGCTGATCCGAATTTTTTGATCATTTGAGTGAATATAGCTATTTAGCAAAAATAATCGGTAAATTCGGCCTGTCAGGTTCGTTTGCAGCAGATTGGCCTATTTCCGAACAGTCTCCTAGCGGTTTGCATTTAGTGAGTTGTCGGCAGAAGTCGAAGAAGATTTGTGCTCGACAGTGACCGGTAGTGGAAAATCTATCTGCCCGTTGGAATCAGGCTTGGATGCAGCGGCTTCCTGCAAGGGATCCGGCGCCATGGGGCCATCGGTTAAAGGACCTCTCATGCTGACACGCAATGCCTTGATGGGGTGAGAGAATGTGTCGTTAATAGCGGTTGGTTCAAATCCGCAATGCGCCATGCAGTTGGCACATTTTGGATTATTACCCACCCCGTATTGATCCCAATTGGTTTCTTCCATCAATTCACGAAAGCTTTTCGCGTAACCTTCGTCAACCAGTAAATAGCAGGGCCGCTGCCAGCCGAACAAATTTCGAGTGGGGTTGCCCCAAGCGGTACACTGGTAATTTTGATTGCCGGCCAGAAAGTCGAGATACAGGCTGGAATGGTTGAATTTCCAAGGTGTTTTGCGTTCTTTTCCCAGTCTGAATATGTCTCGAAAAAGCCGCTTGCTCACGGAACGTTGCAGGAAAACATCCTGACGCGGAGCATGGTCATAACTGAAGCCAGGCGATACGTTAATACCTTCAATTCCGAGTTCAGACGCCGTATCGAAAAATTCCGCAACTTCTTCTGCGGTTTCGTTCTGGAACAGTGTGCAATTGACGGTGACGCGGAATCCGCGCGCAACCGCCTGTTTAATGACGGGGATCACCTTGTCGTACACTCCGTCCCGGCAAACGGATTTGTCATGGTGTTCCTTGTTGCCATCGAGATGAATGGAGAAGGTCAAATAGGGTGACGGTTGATAATCATCCATGCGATCATCGAGCAACAGGGCATTGGTGCACAGGTAAACAAATTTCTTGCGTTTGATGATGCCTTCGACGATTTGAGGCATTTCCTTGTGAATCAGTGGCTCACCGCCCGCGATGGAAACAATCGGCGCACCGCATTCATCAACGGCACCCAGACATTCCTGCACACTCAGGCGGCGGCGTAATGTCTCATCTGGGTAGTCAATCTTGCCGCATCCTGCGCACGCCAGATTGCACTGAAACAGCGGTTCAAGCATCAATACCAGTGGATAGCGCTTGTTACCCAGAAGTTTTTGTTTTAGTAAGTAGCTGCCAACTCGGTATTGTTGCAAAAAAGGAACACTCATCTATATTCTCCATTTCCGGTTTCGTTGTTGTCCGGCGTATTTTGTGACGAGCCGGGTTGTCGCGATGATGTCTGTCACGTGACTATGGTCTCGGCATGTTGCCCGAAGCGCGCTTCGTTCTCTTGCGGAACGGTATTCCTGGCGCTACGAACAGGATAAGCGACTGGCGGAAGAGGTGGGATTCGAACCCACGAACAGTTTCCCGTTGCTGGTTTTCAAGACCAGTGCCTTCAACCGCTCGGCCACTCTTCCGTGCCTGTTGCCAGGTATTTTTTATCGATCAGCCAGCATGATACCTTTTTGTCAAAAACTTTTCCATAAAACCATGAGGCGTTGCCAGGGCAATCGGGCTTAAATTATCTTGACTTTTAAGTTTGATTGTTAATCATAAGGTTAAAGGTGTGAGAATTTAAG
>JAVVEX010000152.1:0-2599 GCA_032251195.1 Nitrosomonas sp. | reverse complement strand
TCATGATTCAACTCCCTATATCGTTGATCTAAAAGCATTTGGCAGAAATTGCTGAAAATAGTTCAGAGGCATATTTTAATTTTCAATTTTTTAAAGGTGCAAAATGAAACAAATATCAAAAATAGCCACTTTGGCGCTGGCTGCCGCGTTAATACTGGCTGGCAAAAATGCATTAGCTACCCCTGTTAGCCTTGAATTGGCACTGCTGGTCGATGTTTCTGGTAGCGTGAATGGCACAGAATTCAATCTTCAAAAAACAGGTTACGTCAATGCTTTCAATAATTCCGGTATTCAGGCTGCTATTGCAGCACTCCCCGGAGGTATCGCCGTGACCTACATCGAGTGGTCAAGTTCTAATCGGCAATCCATTCAAGTAGGCTGGACGAATGTCACTGACGCAACATCAGCAGCTGGTTTTGCCAGTGCAATCTCTGCTTCAACACGCGCCTTTAGCGGATCAACTGCGCCTGGTACCGCGATTAATTTTGCCACGCCGCTATTTTCAGATAACGGCTTCGAAGCAGCGCGCTGGGTTATTGATGTTTCCGGAGATGGGATACAAAATAACGGTGCCAACACTGCAACCGCGCGTGATAATTTTCTGAACATCAGTGCGCCTGCAGGCGAAGGCCTGACCCGCGCCATCAATGGCCTGCCGATCGGAAACGTAACGCTACAAAACTGGTATCAGGACAATGTTGTTGGTGGTGACAATTCATTTCTTATCGCTGTCAGCGACTTCGCTGGTTTCGAGGACGCCGTGCTACAAAAAATTGGGCGTGAAATTAGGAATGAAGTTCCTGAACCAGCTCCGCTGGCATTATTATTCGCCGGGTTGATGGCATTTGCATTTATGCGCCGCTCACACACGGCATAACCGGCAGACGATCAATCTGAGTTGATGAACGATATTTTGGTTATTTCTGGCCAAAAAAGTGTCGTTTATCAACTCGACTAACTCAAAGATTGCCGTTTCTCTTCCCTTTAAACCGAACTCACGCCTCTCCGTTGATGTCGATACCTGCGTGATTCACATTCATTGGTCCAAGGCACAATGTCTCAAATGCCTTGCCTCTGTCTTCACAAGGGACGCCATGTGGTTTGGGCCGGGAAAATCATAGCGTTTGGATCTGCCAGATAAGCAAACTGGACGTTTTGCAATGCAAAAAACTGATGTCCATGTCTGCCTGGAAATTTTTTATCTCATTGCTGCGTAATTCGTCCACTCATCATTTGATACAGATCATTTCTGGCTGGATCTGTATACGGGGAGGACGAGTGCGCTACCCTCTACCGTGTCAGCGCGCTATATTCAAGATGATCGTCAGAACGATATGTTTGAGGGTTATTTTGTCATGCTCATCCTATTTGTTTTGGAATGAGATGACAATGAAGTGATATGGTGCCGACGGCGAGAATCGAACTCGCACAGCTTTCGCCACCGCCCCCTCAAGACGGCGTGTCTACCAATTCCACCACGTCGGCAAAACAGATACTTTCAGGTATCTTTTTTACATTAACTGTTTTTATTCAGGAATTTCTCTGGCTTTTGAAGCTGCATCACCTGCTGATTGAGGAATTTCGCTACTTTTTTCCGTACCGTCACCTATCTCGCCTGATTCTGTACCAATTTTCTGCATTATGCTCTGGTCGTTAGGCGTATTTCCAGAAAAATATGTCAGTGTCAGGCTGGAAATAAAAAAAATTGTAGCGGATATCGCGGTCATTCTGCTCAGGAAATTAGCGGAGCCACTCGCGCCAAATAAACTTCCTGACGAACCACCGCCAAATGAGGCCCCCATGTCCGCGCCTTTGCCCTGTTGCAGCAAAACCAGAATGATGATAGTTGCAGCTACGATAATATGTAATGTCCAGACAAGTGTTTCCACAATTTTTTACCTTTTGATTAATGGGTATCTCTAAAAAAATCCATATTTCGTCACAATACGTCGTTATTCACAAAAAATATCTCCCTGCATATCAATCATATGCTGCGCCAATATTTTTTGTTCTTGCCTCGTCTTGTTAAAACTCTGAATTTTTAGAGACGCCCTAATGTTGAGCAGCTTTGCAAATTGATACAAAGTCCTCCGCCACGAGTGAAGCTCCGCCAATTAATCCGCCGTCAATATCCGGCATGGCAAATAGCTCTCTGGCATTGTCAGCTTTGACACTGCCACCATAAATGATTTTGATGTTATCGGCGATTTGCTTATCCCTGGCCGCTATTTTGTTGCGGATAAACGCATGAATATCCTGAGCCTGCTGCGGCGTTGCCGTTTTGCCGGTTCCGATCGCCCAGACTGGTTCGTAAGCTATTACCGAGTTCGCCAGCGCCTCTATTCCAACCAATTCAATTACTGTTTCCAGTTGTCCGAAGATTATACCCTCTGTTTCGTTTGTCTCGCGTTGCGCCAGGGTTTCTCCAACACAAAGAATCGGTATCAGCTTGCTGGCCTGCGCAATTTTAAATTTTTCAGCAACCAGCTGATTGGTTTCACCAAACAATGCGCGCCTTTCCGAATGTCCGACGACCGCAAATCGCACACCAAAATCAGCCAGCATATCTGCAGATACTTCACCTGTATATGCGCCATGG
>JAVVEX010000151.1:0-2667 GCA_032251195.1 Nitrosomonas sp. | reverse complement strand
CACCATCTTTCTGTTTTTTATCAGCTCTTGGGAAAACAAGGCAATTTCAACAATTAATTGTGACATAGCCTTAAAAATTCATGAATAGTTGCACCGCCAGAATATGCTGCATGAGGTCTGGCCGTGGGCTTTTCTTGGTATTGATGAACTGGTTCAGATAACCGATTTCAAAAGTCGTATGCTGATTGAGGCGGTAATACACGCCAGCAAACCCGCGATTCAGTGCAAATCCGCTGCGTAAACCAGAATCGGTATTATTCAGGTTGATAAATAACTCGTCATAGAACGACAATCCAAAAGCAGGTGAGATCGCAGGCAAGGGGATCGTCAGTTTTACAAATTCACGGAAACGATAACCGACATCTTCCGATCTGGGGAGGCCATCAAAAAAACGCTGTTCGAGGCGGGTGCGGCTTGTGAGAGTGCCAAACGAAAATTTATCGCTCCATAGCAACTGTTGCCAGATGCGATTCTCGTCAAATGCTTTTCTGGCAGCAAATGGTCGACTGGTTGGCACCCAGGCATGACCGAGCCAGATGCTGGTCTTCTCATTTACTGTATAGCCCAGTCCATTGCGAATCATTGCCTGAGAGAAGCGGGAGGTATCATTGCCAAATCGGCCTTGTCCTTCTATCCAGTATTTGAAATTTTTCCAGTCAGGATTGATGACACCCAGACTGCCAGTTGCGACGAAAACTCCCCAGGTTTGAAAATCTTCCTCTGTTTCTTCGGCAACGGCAGGTGCAGATAGCAAACCGGGTACAATCAGTATTGGCAAATATTTTAGTAATTTCAGCATATTTTTTATGATCTGTGATTATATGATAAGGAACGGAGCGTCGTATCTTGACGCTTGCCGGATGAGAGGTAAAAATTCTAGCATTGGTTTTGTGAAATAAATGTGAACCGGATAATTGGCCAGGACTCGTCAGAAAATGGTTGGCAAATGCTCACACAGAATATAATTGCCTGCCATATCGGGTGACAGAGTTTTGTCACTTTCAAATCAACTCAACTCATCCTGGAAATCAGGGAGATCCCATCAATTGAACCTACTTAAAGCGCTCGCCACGGTCAGCAGCATGACGTTGCTGTCGCGTATTCTTGGATTTGCGCGTGATTTGTTGATCGCCAGGCTGTTTGGCGCGGGCATGGCAACGGATGCTTTTTTTGTGGCTTTCCGCATCCCGAACCTGCTGCGGCGGTTGTTTGCGGAGGGTGCGTTTTCTCAGGCATTTGTCCCCATCCTGTCAGAATACAAAAATACCCAATCCAGCGAGGCCACCCGTGAATTGATCGATCAAGTGGCGACCCTGCTGGTGATTTTGTTATTTGTCGTCAGCTTGCTGGGGATACTGGCCGCGCCTTTTATCATTTATATCAGTGCGCCGGGATTTTCGGCAGATGCCGATAAGTTTTCATTGGCGGTGGCATTGCTCCAGATTACCTTCCCTTATATTCTGTTTATTTCGCTGGTGGCATTAGCAGGCGGCATACTCAATACCTATAGTTATTTCTCGGTACCGGCATTTACGCCGGTATTGCTCAATCTGTCGTTCATTGCCTGTACGCTATGGCTTGCGCCGAGGATGGATACGCCAGTGATGGCGCTCGCCTGGGCTGTTTTTATCGGTGGCGGGCTACAGTTGGCATTTCAGATTCCTTTTTTGTTGCGGTTAAAAAAAATGCCACGGTTGCGGCGGTTCAGGTTTCGTCAAAGTGGGGCGTGGCGGGTGTTGACTCTCATGGGGCCAGCAGTATTCGGGGTGTCGGTCGGACAGATCAGCATGTTGCTCAATACTATTTTTGCTTCTCTGCTGGTGACGGGCAGTATTTCATGGTTGTATTACGCAGACCGGTTGATGGAGTTCCCGGCCGGGTTACTGGGCGTAGCGTTGGGAACCGTGATTCTGCCTTCGCTTTCACGTCATTATGCACAAAATGGAACCGAAGAATTTTCACGCCTGCTCGACTGGGGGCTGCGGTTGACTTTTTTGCTGACGCTGCCCGCAGCCGTTGCGTTGGCGATATTATCCACGCCGCTGATTACGGCGCTGTTTTATTATGGGGCGTTCACAGCCGAGGATGTCTGGATGACGCGGGAAGCGTTGATTGCCTATAGCTTTGGGTTACTTGGCCTGATCCTGGTCAAGGTGCTGGCGCCAGGGTTTTACGCACGCCAGAATATCAAAACGCCGGTAAAAATTGCTGTCATCACGTTTGCCGCCACGCAATTGATGAATCTGGCCTTTATTGTGCCGTTGCAGCATGCTGGATTGGCACTCGCCATTGGTTTGGGCGCATGCTTGAATGCGGGGCTTCTGTATTACAAATTGCGTTCCCATGGTATTTATCAACCGCAACCTGGGTGGACGATTTTTTTATTCAAGATCATGCTTGCCGTTGTGGCAATGGGCATCGGAATAGCATTTGCCGCTGGTAACGATGGCGAATGGCTCGCGGCAACCGCAGTTGAGCGTGCTGTCCGACTGGGCTGGATTGTCGCGTTGGGTGGTGTGATTTACGGCGCTTGCCTATGGGTGCTGGGGTTTCGCTTACAGGATTTTTCCAGGCAGCAGGACAGCGATTGATTTGGCTATGTCGCAATTAATTGTTGAATTGAGCGTCCAATGTGTATCGGTATGTAAAAAGAGGGGCGCACCATGA
>JAVVEX010000150.1:0-2683 GCA_032251195.1 Nitrosomonas sp. | reverse complement strand
CATTTAAAATCAAAATGATAACGTTATTACCTTATCTAAATTCTATTTTCAAGTACTTTTAAGCGCGATTGCCCTGGGTGCGGCAATTTGTCACATTGTCAGAATAAGTTAATTTAATTACTATTATTGGTGAGGGTAGCAAAAAAATATTGATAATCATTATCATTTGTAGTAGCATTGATCGGCATGGTCTGTTTAATGCCGAAATCGCCGTACTCTAATTTTTTGAGAAATTTCGGTTGCTTGGTAAAAAGTTGTTGAGTCAGTTATCGATAAACCTGCTATTGATCGTAAATCAGTGCGCGCATGACCATAATGAATCACAAACCGGAAATTATCTTTACTTCTACTTTTGGCCTGATTGCGGTAATAGGGGCGCATGCAGCCTTGATTTACTGGTTAATGCAGCATCAATTCAGCACGATAGAGTCGCCAGCGGTGACACTTTACGCCGAGTTTATCTCGCCCCCTGTCAAGTCCGAAGTGCCGGAAGCGCCCAAGGCTGACTTGCAGCCAGAACCAAAACCACCCCAGGTTAAGCCGCAGCCACCCGTTGTGAAAAAACAACCCAAACCAAAACAGCAGCTGGTTGCAAAAGCGCCGGTCAGGACGCAGCAGGACGTCGCGGCGCCTATCGAAGAATTTGTGCCGGCGCCCGTCGAGGAAGCGCCGCAAACTGTAGCGGCGACCAAACTGGCGCAAATGCCGGCTGGCCCGGTAACCTTGTCTACCGAATTATCGGTATCCTGCCCCGAGATGGCGCGTCCATCCTACCCGGCCTTATCAAGGCGACTGGGAGAAGAGGGCAAGCTCACGTTGCAAGTGGAGCTGGACGTGTCGGGAAAAATCACTCAGACAAAAATTGTTAAAAGCAGTGGCTATTCCAGATTGGATAATGCCGCGTTGGCGACGGTCAAAACCTGGCGCTGCCGACCTGCCACGCGCGATGGGCAACCTGTGCGTACAGTTGCTTTACAACCTTTTAATTTCGTTATCGAGGGAGAGTAGTTAATGGAAAACACACTTGGTTTCGCCAATTTTCTGGCGCAGATAGACCACGTAGGGATGTCTGTACTCGGGTTACTGTTGGTTTTGTCGGCAGCCAGCTGGTATCTGATCGTAACAAAAAGTATCTCCAATTATTTAGCCAAGCGGCGCGCAAATCGGTTTCTGAAACGCTTCTGGGATATTGATTCGATTTCCCAGCTTGAAAAAGAGATAAAACAGGCGAAAGGTGAGCACGCCTTTGTTCAGCTAGCGAGAACAGCCCTGGCAGTCACGACGGATTCACGTAAACACGGGTTTGAGAAACTGGCTGCCGCAGGTGGTACTGGAGAATTGCTCACTCGTTCATTGCGTAATGCCCTTGATCAGGAAGCGGCCAATATCGAAAATGGGTTGACCATAATCGCCTCCGCTGGTTCTGCAGCACCTTATATCGGATTGTTCGGTACCGTGTGGGGGATCTATCACGCCCTGATTCAAATCGGTATATCCGGTCAGGGCACGCTGGACAAGGTGGCTGGTCCCGTTGGAGAGGCGCTGATCATGACTGCATTGGGATTGGCGGTTGCCATTCCTGCCGTACTCGCATTCAACGCCTTTACACGCCGTAATCGTGTATGGATGACACGGCTTGACAGCTTCGCGCATGATCTTTACACCATTCTGACGATAGGTGGCAAAGTGAGCGAGGAACAAAGGAAGCCTGTCACGCAAGAGAATGCCTCAGCCTCATTTATATCACCTTCCACACCCTTGGCCGGCGCGGCGGTTGGAATGATTGCGGGGGTCAAAGACTGATGGCATTTGGTGATTCAACCCGTTATCAGGGCAAGGGCGCCATGTCAGAAATCAATGTGGTGCCATTGGTAGACGTCATGCTGGTTTTGCTGATTATTTTTATCATTACCGCGCCCTTGTTGACGCACTCGGTCAAAGTGGATTTGCCAAAAGCATCCAGCACCCAGAATGCGACACAGCAGGAACATATCGAGTTTGCTATTTATGCCGACGGCAATTTTTTCTGGAGTGGCGAGCTGGTTACGCCGGAATCCTTGCCGTCACGCTTCGCGCAAGCGATAGCGGAATCATCCGATACCGAGTTACATATCCGCGCGGATCGTGATGCCCGTTATGAACTGGTTGCCAAGGTCATGAGTCTTGCGGCACAAGCGGGCATTAGCCGCATCGGCTTTGTAACCGATCCATCCGGGGAATAAAGCGGATGGTTTTGGCTAACGGATTTCCTGTTTGCCATATCTTGAAGACCATGATTGGCAAGTTACCGGGTAAGTATATCGTGTTGGTTGTTTTGTCATGGCACCTTTCGATTCCGGTACTGTTTTCTCAGCCAGCAGCAGCATCATCATCCATATTTGAGATCAAAACCGTCGCCACCGGCCTGAGCTTCCCTTGGGGCATGGCATTTTTGCCGGACGGACGTCTGCTGGTAACGGAACGCATTGGACGGTTACGCATCATTTCTGCTGCAGGAAAGGTCTCAACCCCTCTCGCAGGCGTGCCGACCGTTCTCAACGAAAAACAGGGTGGACTGCTCGATGTGGCAATTGATCCGAACTTTGTGCGTAACCGACTGGTTTATCTTTGGCTATGTCACAATTAATTGTTGAAATTGCCTTGTTTTCCCAAGAGCTGATAAAAAACAGAAAGTTGGTGTGAT
>JAVVEX010000149.1:0-2792 GCA_032251195.1 Nitrosomonas sp. | reverse complement strand
ACGCCAACCGCAGCGCCGACACATAACCGCTCCTGGTTATCTGTATTGGCATTGGGGTGTTCAGTGGTTTTGGTTATATCCTTGACGGTAATCAACCCACGCAACTCAAAATTCTCATCCACCACCAGCAGTTTTTCCAGCCGATGCTTGTGCAGCAATGCCAGCGCATCAGCCTGAGACACGCCTTCTCGCGCCGTTACCAGTTTTTCCCTGGGCGTCATGATATTGCGGATCGGTTGATCAAGATTGGTTTCAAAACGAAAATCGCGGTTAGTAACGATACCGACCACTTTTCTTCCTTCAACCACCGGTAATCCAGAAATATTGTGCCGCCTGGTTAATTCCAGTACCTTGCGTACAGTCATGTCCGGCGAAATAACGATCGGATCTTTTACCACGCCGCTTTCAAAGCGTTTTACCTGCGCAACCTGTGCAGCCTGGATCTCAATCGGCATGTTTTTATGGATGATGCCGATTCCACCCACCTGAGCAATGGCGATAGCGAGCGGCGCTTCCGTCACGGTATCCATGGCGGCGGAAATAACCGGAATATTGATGGTCAAGCCTCGCGTCAATTTCGTAACAAGATTGACATCTCTCGGCAAAACATCGGAATGGGCGGGAACCAGCAAGACATCATCGAATGTCAGCGCTTTCTGGAGCAGTCGCATGTTAACGATCCTTCATAAAACGGTGTTGTAACGGAACTGGATGAGTCACTTTCAAGCCAGGCTTACTGAATAAAGCTGATTAACGCAGACTGATAATAGGCCAGTCATTTCTCTGGGCATGCGCTCGCAAGGTATCATCAGGATCGACAGCGACTGGATGGGTAACCTTGCCGAGCAACGGTAGATCATTGAGTGAATCACTGTAAAACCAGCTCTGCAAAAATGATACCCAGGTCAGGTTTTGCTTGTCCATCCATTGTTCCAATCGCGTAATTTTGCCTTTCTGAAAACAGGGAACACCCGAAACGCGGCCAGTGAATTGCCCATTCACCTGCTCCGGTTCCGTTGCAATCAGATGCTCAATACCAAGCGCCTGCGCAATCGGTGCCGTAACAAAACTGTTGGTCGCGGTAATGATGATGCACAAATTCTGCTCTGTCTGATGACTGTTCACCAGTTCACGCGCACCAGGCGTAATCAATGGCAGAATTTTTTCTGCAACAAACTGCCTGCGCCATTCATTCAATTGCTCGCGTGGATGGCGCGCAAGCGGCTTGAGCTGAAAATCCAGAAACTCGTGAATATCAAGTGTCCCATTTTTATATTGTTCGTAAAATTCAATATTACGTGCAGCATAAATTTCACTATCGAGTGCTTTCTGCTCAATAAGAAATTGCGCCCATTGAAAATCGCTGTCTCCTGAAAGGAGCGTATTATCCAGATCAAATAAAGCCAGTTTCATGGAATTAAATCAGGTTGATTATCCTAAACAAAACAAACAGACGGGATCGACCACAAGTGTTACGCCACGCAATCCGGGTGCTCTTGCTCTGGCTGCAAGTGGCGCCTCGAACGTAGCCATTGGTACAGCAAAGCAAGTGTAACAGGCCGTTGCCGTTGCAATGAGTACTGATCGAAATGATCAATTATTTCCATCAGAGATGGCAGGTCCCGCTGCACATTCTTCATCAGGTATTCACAAATTCCCTGCGACAATGCCAATCCACGCCGGGCAGCATGATTTTGCATTGCCTCAATTTTTTGAGTATCTGACAAGGTATGCACCTGATAAACCAGCCCCCAGCCCAGACGAGTAGCCAGATCTTCGCGCAACGCCAGCTGTGCCGGTGGCCTGGCACCACTGGCAATAAAAAAACCATCCCCATTCTCACGAATACGGTTGTACAGATCAAACAGGCGAATCTGACGGGCATCGTCAAGTTTTTCAACATCATCAACCACGACATGACTCGCTTCAGAGTCAACACCCAACCCGGCAGTCTGCCCGCAGTCGATATACCGTACCGGCAACTGCCTGGCAATCGAGGCATGTACCACTGCCTGCAGTAAATGACTCTTGCCGCACCCGCCTTCACCCCACAAATAGATGAAATTTTCTTTAACCTGCCTGTTAATCAGGTCTGTCAGCATACGCAGCAACTCTTCGTTACTACAGGCAACAAAGTTTTCGAAAGTTGGCGGCACAACTCGCACAACTTCCAGAAGCAGTTGTTTCATTGACTATAAACAGAGAAGCCAGCGGCTACGAAATAATCAATCTTGTTTTGCCAGCGCCTCGCAACCATCAATGAATGCCTGACGCTCCGTTTCGACCTTGAAGGCACTCAGCGCCACCTCCATTCCCCTTCCAGAACAATTCACTGAATTTACTTCAGGAATCCCTTCGCCACACCCGCTTAGAGCCGCGCAAAAGCCGATAACCAAAGCAACATTATGTTCAATTTTCATGAGAATCTCCTGTAAAAACGTGCATTCATTTACGCTGAGTCGAAATACCTACCTGCCGAATTGAGCGGACGCCAGGCATTGTCCGGTTACATCAACTGACCAGTAGATTTTACCTGAAACAGGTCGGCAGACTTACAAAGATTAACGCGCGACTGCTGCATCGCAATGGGCAGAAGAATTCAAAACAGCGATATAACGGTTCCATTTGGCAGCAGTCCGCTTGGCTGCGGGCAACATTTTTCCTTTCCCAGTATCTTCTTGCTGGCAAACTGGGGACATTTATCCCAGGCGTGAAAGCACGACGGATGAGCAGCGGTACCATCCAGAAAGCGCCCTGTTTCCCCAAAATGCGCACAAAGCTGCTGATACACC
>JAVVEX010000148.1:0-2914 GCA_032251195.1 Nitrosomonas sp. | reverse complement strand
ATGACAAAGGATTACCCTGACTGAAACTTCTTTTGCGCGTTTTATCAAATCCCGCGCGCGTTGATCCTGACGATTCTCATCCAGGTAAATTTCACCAATACTATCAGGATGTTGTCGTAAGCGGCTGGCAATAGCGTGAAAACTAAAAATATGATACGAGTGTGTCATCTGTTATCCAATTGTGTGCTGCGTCAGACTTCCTAATGGAGCTTGCTTTTACCATCCAGCACAAAATCTATCTTGCGCGTTTCCAGATCGACCCGAACTAACTTGACGCACAGCCTATCGCCCAGCCGGTAACATTTTCCAGTACGTTCACCGCGCAACAAATGCTTGACGGCGTCATGATGAAAATAGTCCCTGGGCAGTTCAGAAATGTGCACCAACCCTTCCACATAAATATTATCCAACGCCACAAAAAGACCAAAACCGGTTACGCCACTAATCACGCCATTGAAACTATCCCCAATTTTATCCTGCATATAAAAGCATTTAAGCCAGGATTCAACCTCGCGCGTTGCTTCATCGGCACGCCGTTCCGTTTTGGAACAGTGTTTGCCCAGCTCATACCAGTCACCGGGTGCGTATATTTTGCCAGCGAGCGCAGACTTGATTGCGCGGTGTACCAGCAAATCCGGGTAGCGGCGAATGGGTGAAGTGAAATGTGTATAGGACTCGTACGCCAAACCAAAATGGCCAACATTATCCGGGCTATACATGGCTTGCCGCAGTGATTTCAACATAACGGTCTGTAATAATTGTTCATCCGGCCTGCCTTTGATTCGGACAAGCGTTTTAGCATAATCCTTGGCATGAGGTTCGTCTTTACCACTCAGCTGCAGGCCAAATTCCTTCAGGAAATCGCGCAACGCCGCCAGTTTTTCTGCTGTAGGGCCTTCATGAACGCGGTATAAGGCTGGCTGCCCATGTTTCTGCAAAAAATCCGATGCGCATACGTTGGCCGCCAGCATGCATTCTTCAATCAAGCGATGCGCATCATTACGCAACACCGGGCGAATCTGCTCTATCTTCCCCTGATCATTAAAAACCATTTCGGTTTCAATCGTTTCAAAGTCGATAGCGCCGCGTACCTTGCGCGACCGCCGTAACACCTTGTAGATTTTATAAAGCGACTGGATTGGCACCAGTAATTCAGCGTATTTTTTGGCGATGACGCCCTTTGGCTTATCCAGAATTGCCGCAACAATGGTATAAGTCAAGCGGGCATGGGAATGCATAACCGCCGGATAAAAATGGTATTCGGTCAGATCTCCCTTGGCAGTCCACAGCATCTCACATACCATGCACAGACGATCAGTCTGCGGAATCAGCGAGCATAGTCCATTTGAAAGTTTTTCCGGTAGCATCGGAATCACTCTGCGCGGAAAATAAACTGAATTGCCGCGATTAAACGCATCCTGATCCAATGCGCTCTGGTCGAGCACGTAATGACTGACGTCGGCGATGGCGACAAACAGCCTGAAATCCTTTCCCTCAGGCAGGCAATAAACTGCATCATCAAAATCACGCGCCGTTTCACTATCAATGGTAACCAACGGTAAATGGCGAATATCTGCACGCTTGGCCAAATCTTTTTTTAAAACCTTGCCGGGAAGTTTGCTGGTGATTTTTTCTGTTTCCAGTGTAAACTCGTTAGGCAGGTCAAATTTGCGCAGAGCAATTTCTATTTCCATTCCGGGCGCCGCATAATTACCCAAAACCTCAGTTACATGGCCTACTGGCCTCGCTCGGTAGCCAGGTTGCTGAACAATATCAACCATCACAATTTGCCCGGTACGTGCCTTCATCAACCCTTCCTTCGGAACCAGAATTTCCTGTCTGATGCGTTTATCTTCAGCCGCAACGAAAAAGATTCCATGTTCTGCGTAGAGACGTCCTACCAGACGAAGATTGACGTGCTCCAGGACTTCAACAATTTTGCATTCTCGGCGCCCCCTGCGATCGACTCCAATAACACGCACAATCACGCGATCACCATGCATTACCTTTTGCATTTCTCTGGGGCTCAAAAACAGATCACTTTCGCCGTCGTCGGGTAATAAGAACCCAAACCCATCGCTGTGACCCTGCACCGTTCCTCTGATTAGTTCCAGTTTTTCAGTGACGCAGATATCGCCTTTCCGGTTGCGGATAATCTGGCCTTCCCGCACCATGGCCGATAGTCGGCGGCGAAAGAAATCAGCTTCATCTGCTGAAATATCCAGTAATTCAATTAACTTATCTTCATCAACCGGCACCCCCTGTTGATCGAGAACCTGCAGAATAAATTCCCGACTGGGAATCGCCTGACCGTAACGCTCGCTTTCCCGAATAAGAAAAGGATCAAGTTCACGAAGCTTTTTGTTTTCTTGTGTTTTACGTTTGATTGACAAATTAAAGGTTTCCTATAAAATCGACGGACTTTTATGCGATTGCGTAGTTAGCTCGACCAGCAGGTTGCATGAAATGATGATCGCAAATTGCCCAGATGGCGGAATTGGTAGACGCGCATGGTTCAGGTCCATGTGCCTTCGGGTGTGGAGGTTCGAGTCCTCTTCTGGGCACCATTCATCTTATTACATAAGACCTGAATCATCAACAAATAATATAATATCAATCAATTACACCATAAGCATGACCACTTTCCAGAAAAGAGGAAAATCCCGGAGAGTGCAAGTATTTTTATACCAAAAGATCGAATGGAAAATCGGTAGCTCAAAAAGCCAAACCAAAAACAGCCACGCCATCACCAACCATCTCAATTTCTGCATGATGACCACTTAAGGAAAAATGCAAGGTTTAGTTCAAAATGGCGAACCTTCAGTTCAGTAGTATTTAAAAGGCTATGTCGCAATTAATTGTTGAATTGAGCGTCCAATGTGTATCGGTATGTAAAAAGAGGGGCGCACCATGA
>JAVVEX010000147.1:0-2947 GCA_032251195.1 Nitrosomonas sp. | reverse complement strand
GCCGAGTTGCCGCTACGCCTTCTTACTGCTTGCCTAACGCACACTCAGATCAAACTGAAAATAGTATAGAGGCATATCACGAAAAAGGATAGTCTGGCACACCCATGTTTCACGTGAAACATTTACTGTTCTTCTTGGGACCTCTTCAAGCCAAAGCTGGTTCGTGTATTAGTGCTATCATTCGTATGAGTAAAATAGTGGCTTCGAGCTGCACATACTTTATTATTAAACTGCGACGTTTAACATGTGCCATACAAAATCAAGGTTGGTTTTATCAATGCCATGAATAAATCAGGAACTTACGACATTATCGTTATTGGTGGCGGGCATGCGGGAACGGAAGCAGCGCTGGCGGCTGCCCGCATGGGGAGAGCAACTCTGCTGCTGACCCAAAATATCGATACGCTCGGACAAATGTCGTGCAATCCATCGATTGGCGGTATTGGCAAAGGTCATCTGGTCAAGGAAATCGACGCGCTTGGCGGAGCGATGGCTTTGGCCATTGATGAGGCAGGCATTCAGTTCCGGATACTTAATTCCAGCAAAGGGCCCGCCGTGCGCGCCACTCGCGCACAAGCCGATCGTGTGTTGTATCGCCAGGCCATTCGTCGCCGACTGGAAAATCAGGAGAATCTGTCTATCCTGCAAGCCACTGTCGAAGACCTGCTGATAACCGGAGAGCGGGTGACTGGGGTCAAAATCCATCTTGGGATAATCTTTGAGGCAAAGGCAATTGTATTGACCGTAGGCACTTTTCTGGCGGGGCTGGCGCATGTCGGCAATCAAAGTTTTCAGGCAGGGCGGGCAGGTGATCCCGCATCAACCAATCTGGCGCACCGCCTGCGCGAATTGTCGCTGCCTGCTGGCCGCCTCAAAACCGGTACGCCACCCAGAATCGATGCGCGCAGTATCGATTTTTCCATGCTGAATGAACAGCCGGGTGATACGCCTGTCCCGGTATTTTCCTTTCTGGGCGAGGCTCATCAACATCCGCGCCAGATACCATGCTGGATGACGCGCACCAATGCGCGTACACATGAAATCATCCGGGAAGGTCTGGATCGTTCACCTTTGTTTACCGGCAAAATAGAAGGTATCGGTCCTCGTTACTGCCCCTCCATTGAGGACAAGGTGGTTCGTTTCGCCGAGCGGGATGCCCATACTGTCTTTCTGGAACCCGAAGGACTGAATTCCCAGGAAATATATCCTAATGGTATTTCAACAAGCTTGCCGTTTGATCTGCAATTGTCACTGGTAAGATCGATCAATGGGCTGGAAAATGCCCACATTACGCGGCCAGGTTATGCGATTGAATACGATTATTTTGACCCGCGCGCGCTCAAGCGATCGTTGGAGAGCAAAACCATTGCGGGGCTGTTTTTTGCGGGGCAGATCAATGGTACAACCGGTTATGAAGAAGCAGCCGCACAGGGATTATTGGCAGGGTTGAATGCTGGCCTGCAGGTTCAGGATCGTGAACCATGGTGCCCGCAACGAGATGAAGCCTATCTGGGCGTATTGGTCGATGATCTGATCACGAATGGCGTTACTGAGCCTTATCGCATGTTTACCAGCCGCGCGGAATTTCGCCTGCAGCTACGGGAAGACAATGCTGATGGGCGTTTGACCGAGACAGGATATCGGCTGGGATTGGTGGATGAGCACCGCTGGCGGGTGTTTTCCGATAAATATAAAGCGGTTGATATCGAAAAAAACAGGCTGCGCCAGCAATCAATCCAGACAGACCGTTTGCAGCAGCTTTACCTTTCCGTCAATATTGAAAAGTCTGTTGATCAGCCCTGCAATCTATACGAATTATTGCGCCGTCCCGAAATAACCTATGCCGCCCTCGCGGCTTTGAAGGAATCCGGCCCGTTTGTGACGGATAGCAGTGTAGCGCAGCAAGTGGAAATCGATATCAAGTATGAAGGTTATGTTAACCGCCAAAAAGAAGAGGTTGCCCGTAACCGTAATTTTACTGAAACAGCTCTGCCTGCCGGTTTGGATTATGGCACTGTGCGCGGGCTTTCCAACGAAGTTCAGCAAAAATTAAACCAGCATAAACCGGAGACAATTGGACAGGCAGCGCGTATTTCCGGCGTAACGCCAGCGGCAATCTCGCTATTGCTGGTGCATTTGAAACGTGGTTTGCCATCAATCACCGCGCAAAGGAAGACAAAAAATGGATCTGAAAGCACTTTTGATTGATGGCCTGGCAAAAATGCCGGCATTGCCTGCTGATCAGTCTTTACTGGAAAAGCAATTGCTGCAATATGTCATGCTGGTCGTCAAATGGAACGCCACTCATAATTTGACAGCCGTCAAAACCCCCGAGGCTATGATCACGCGTCATCTGCTGGACAGCTTATCCGTATTGCCATACATCAGCGGTCCCAGCGTCGTGGATGTCGGCAGTGGCGGCGGTTTCCCCGGTATTCCAATCGCCCTGGCACGCCCAGAATGGCAAATTACACTGGTGGAAAGTAACGGAAAAAAAGCGGTCTTTTTGAAACAGGTGGCGTTGGAATTGAATTTACCCAATGTTCTGGTAGTGCATCAACGGGTTGAAAAAACAGCAAATCAAGGAGAAATCAACACGGTTATTTCACGCGCATTCTCAAGTTTGAGTCGCTTTACACAATTGGCAGGAGTGCTTTGCGAGAAAAATCCGGAGAGCTGTCGCTTGGTTGCAATGAAAGGAGATTTTCCCGATCTCGAATTGATGCAATTGCCACCAGAGTTCGCTGTTGAACAGATTATTCCGGTTGTCGTACCGGGACTCAAGGCAAAGCGGCATTTGATCGTGATGAAATGTAACCAGTGCGCACAATGATAGCAATAAGTTGCCTGAGTTTAGTCAGGGCATCTTTAAAAAGGCTATGTCGCAATTAATTGTTGAATTGAGCGTCCAATGTGTATCGGTATGTAAAAAGAGGGGCGCACCATG
>JAVVEX010000146.1:0-2957 GCA_032251195.1 Nitrosomonas sp. | reverse complement strand
TCAAGCGTTTAAAAGCCGGATGGGATAATGACTATTTATGTCGGATTATTGGGATAATTTAAGCGCGATTACCCTGCGTGACCCGTAGAGAACAAATACACGCTCTTTTTCACTAGGGTCGAATGTACCGGGAAACAATTCGATCGTCAATCTGACCTGCAACCAATCAAAATTTACAAAACTTGTACCAGATCAAAAGCAGGAACCATCGGTTTTTGATCGTTTTTTGTCTTTCAGGCAATTAAACGCCCTGGTGAACTGGTCAAACTGAAGGCAATCAGACCCGTTACCCCTCATAACTCTATCGGGAGTATCATGCTGTTTTGCACTTCGGGAAATACGTGTTTTCTTCTTCGAGATGCCCTGACGGTCTCCTGGCATGTCCGATACCGATGAAGCGATTTTATAGCCGTTGCGGAATTTATTGTCCATCGAGTAAATTTTATGAAATGGTCCGAGCTCTACTGGCATCGCATTACGCCGCTCCATTTGTTGCTGTGGCCAGCAAGCCTGCTTTATATATTATTCAAGATCATTCACCGGTATTTATACCGACTGGCTGCACTGGCTCCCGTCAAGGTTGGTGTACCGGTCATTGTGGTCGACAGTATTACGCTTAACAATACCGAAAAAATACCCGTGCTGATCTGGGTGGTCAATTTACTGAAAACCTATGGGTTGCATCCCGCAATCATTGGCTGCGGTTATCCTGACAACTATCATCAACCGATGGCCGTCACGACGACTGATAATATCAGGCTGGCGGGAAACGAGCCCCTGCTACTGGCCAATATTTTTCGCCAGAGCTGTCCGGTGTGGATTGGTTATGATCGTATAGACGTAGCGAACGCGCTGCTACAGGCACACCCGGAGTGTAACGTTCTGATATGCAATGATGGGCTGCAGGATCTGCGTTTGCATCGTGATGCTGAAATCATTGTCGTTAACCCTAATACCACCAGTTTTGGTAATGGCTTGACTATGCCGGCAGGACCACTGCGTGACAGACTGGCGCGCCTGAAAGATGCAGATGCAATTGTAATAGCGGGCAGCAGGCAACAAGCCCCCGATGTTGGCAATAGCACAAGAGTATTTCAGCTCAATCTGCAGGAAGAAAAATACATCAATCTGATTCGGCCAACCTTGACTATCAGCGCGGATGACCTGCATGGCAAGCGCATCCATGTCATGGCGAGTGATGCAAATGCACAGCATTTTGCGGATAACCTGAAATTTTTGAGAACCGCCATGACCGCTCAATTTTTTTCTGATGGGCATAAATTCAATCAGGATAATTTTCAGCTTGATGAGGTGCAAATGATTCTAATGCCATGGGAGGATGCAGTAAAATGCATAGGCATCGATGATGCTCGAATCTGGTACCCTTGGCAGGAAAGCCTGGTCGAACCAGGTTTACGGGAAGTTATCTTACAGAAATTAAGAGAACAATTTATGGATCCGAAACTGCTGGATATTCTTATTTGCCCGCTCTGCAAAGGGCCACTGATATACAAGAAAGATAACAAAGAGTTGATTTGCAAACCTGATCGCCTGGCTTACCCTATCCGCGACGGCATTCCCGTTATGCTGGAAGATGAAGCCAGAGCCATTCCTCCCGAAGAAGAGATCAAATAACGGAAACTGCTCGGTAGATTTTATCAACTGCCGGGCAAACAATTCACACAGGCGATGTGATGGAAGGCGGATGATCACGGTATTCTTGCCTGCACCAGTCGGACTACTTCCGCCCAGTACAAAATTGGTGGTTGTCCGTTTCATGCCTTGGGCGAAAGTAGCAGAGCTGAACGCACGCGCAGTCCGACTACTGCTTTTTACGCCAACAATACCTTCTTCGGAACAAGTGTCTCATTTTCCTGCCATACCGCCAATCCCAGGAAATGATTATTTTCGTCGTAAACTCTTAACATTCCATCTTGTAATTGGTGGTTTGCAGTCGTAGCCTTCCTGATGGCCTGCCCCTGCTGAAATTGCCACACCTCCTGGCTGTCGAGTGTTGTGTGCGGCAAGTCCTGTAACAGACAATCAACTGGCTGCAGAAAGCGGGTGCGGGAGATTTGTGGCTCCTGTTCAAGCTGTTCCAGCGTATTGGCTTGAGCAAGTCCGAAAGGACCAATACCTATGCGGACCAAGGTAGTCAAATAGGCGCCGCCGTAGCCAATTTTTTTGGCAATATCCTCCGCAAGCGTTCGAATAAACGTACCAGAACCACAGCGAACTGTAATCGTCATCTCCTTCCCGCTCCAGGTATCGATCGAGATGTCATAAATAAAAATTTCGCGAGGCTTGCGTGCTATGGTAATTCCCTCGCGCGCATAACGATACAGCGCCTTACCATCTTTTTTCAAAGCGCTATACATCGGTGGTATTTGGCTGGATTTTCCAAGAAAGGAATAAACGGCATCAGTGATATGCTGAAAATTCAATTTGGCCGATATTGCATCTACGTTGACAAGCTGCTCGATTGTTCCCTCGGCATCTCCGGTATTACTGGCATACCCCAGTCTCATTGTTGCCACGTAGGTCTTGTCTGCCTGCAGCAGAGCGGAAGAAAATCTGGTCGCCTGCCCCAGGCAAATAGGAAGCAATCCTTGCGCCATGGGATCAAGCGTGCCGGTATGGCCAGCCTTGGCTGCAGCCAGTAACTGCTTGCTTATCTGCAAGGCACGGTTAGAGGTAATGCCAGTGGGTTTATTCAGTAAAAAAACACCATTGACTAGCGAAGGCTTACTCAGGAGGGTTCCCCCTGCACTGGATAAAGAAGGCAGATAAGGGCATCTCTAAGAATCCATATTTCGTTACAATACGTCGTTATCCACAAAAAATATCTCTTTACATATCAATCATATGCTACGTCAATATTTTTTATGCCTCTGAACTATTTTCAGCAATTTCTGCCAAATGCTTTTAGATCAACGATATAGGGAGTTGAATCATGA
>JAVVEX010000145.1:0-2968 GCA_032251195.1 Nitrosomonas sp. | reverse complement strand
AGTTGCCGCTACGCCTTCTTACTGCTTGCCTAACGCACACTCAGATCAAACTGAAAATAGTATAGAGGCATATAAAAAAATGTATTCAAAAACCCTGGGATGATGAATATGCAAAATTTACCGGTTCTGATCGTTGAAGATGACCCTGATCTGCGCGAGGCGCTGAGCGCAACGCTGCATCTGGCAGGCTATGAAAACCTGACCGCTGCGGATGGCGAACAAGCGTTGCGGCAGCTGAACACTCAATCCATCGGGCTGGTCATCAGCGACGTACAAATGCGGCCAATGGATGGCTATACGCTATTGCAGAGAATCAAGCGCGAATTTCCGGTCATGCCAGTGGTTTTGATGACGGCTTTTGGCGAAATCGGCAGGGCAGTGGCAGCGATGCGCGCCGGTGCCTGTGATTATCTGACCAAGCCTTTTGACTCGGCCAGCCTGGTGGCGCATGTCAGACATTATCTGCTGCCCGCCGCCAGCGATGAAACCTCGAACCTCATCGCGCGGGACCCAAAGACACTCAACCTGCTGTCGCTGGCGAAAAAAGTGGCGAGATCGAATGCAACCGTGATGTTGACGGGAGAGAGCGGCTCTGGCAAGGAAGTATTCGCACGGTATATTCATCAGCATTCAACGCGCGCCAATGCCCCTTTCGTGGCAATCAACTGCGCGGCCATTCCGGAAAATCTGCTGGAAGCCATCCTTTTTGGTCATGAGAAAGGCGCTTTTACTGGTGCGACGCAGTCGCAGGCCGGTAAATTTGAACAGGCCAGCGGCGGCACCTTGTTGCTCGACGAAATCTCAGAAATGCCGCTGGGTCTGCAGGCGAAACTGCTGCGGGTATTGCAGGAACGCGAAGTCGAGCGGGTTGGCGGTAGCAAGCTGATCAAGCTTGATTTCCGCCTGCTGGCCACGTCCAACCGGGATATGCTGGCGCGTGTACATGAAGGCCGGTTTCGCGAGGATCTTTATTACCGCTTGAATGTGTTTCCGCTGGAGATACCACCACTCAGAATGCGCCCGCAGGATATTGTGCCGCTTGCCCGGCAGGTGCTTGCCAAAGCTGCACTGGATGCGCAGCCACGCTGTACGCTGGAACAGTCGGCGATTCATTGCCTGGAAGGTTATGCCTGGCCGGGCAACGTGCGTGAACTGGAAAATATCATGCAACGCGCCATGATCATGGCATCAGGATCGATCGAGGCAACGCATCTCGGTTTGCCTGCCAACACTGCCCAGGATCAGCCGCAACCTGTTGATACCAACACAGCGGCAGCTGGGGTCAGACCGATCTCCGGCCTGCATGATATTAAATCGGTGGAGCGTGAGCATATTCTGCAAACGCTGGCGGCTGTCAATGGCTCACGCAAGCTGGCCGTGAAAAAACTCGGTATTTCCGAGCGCACCTTGCGTTACAAGTTACAGCAGTATCGTCTTTCAGGATGTTAATCAGGAGGTTGTAATGGAAGTTTCTTCAGGTATCAATCAAATGCTGGCGCAACTCAAGGCGGCTTCCGAGCTGGCTTCGGGGAACAGGCAGCCAGATGCGGCAACTGCCGCGCCGCAGGTGGATTTTGGGCAATTGCTTAAATCCGCTGTCGATCAGGTCAACGACGTCCAGAAAACCGCCGGGCAATTAAGCCAGGGATTCGTGCGCGGTGATCCGGATACTGAATTGCATGACGTCATGATTTCGCTGCAAAAAGCAAATATTTCCTTTCAGTCGATGACACAGGTGCGAAACCGCCTGGTGACGGCGTATCAGGAAATCATGAACATGCAGGTATGAGTCAGATTTTAATTTGAGGTAATGATGTCCAGTTCTCATCCGATTTCCCGGCATTTCAGCGGCAGCCATCAGGCAGCAGATAATTCACAAACAGATTTTAGTATAACGTCGCCCATTGAAATCCAGTTTATTCTGAAGGCTGTTCAGCAGGAGAAATCCTTATTGTCGATTTTTCCGCAACGCAGTAGCCGATTCTTGCTGTCTTCCATTCTGGCAATCGATCCCGACAGGAATATCCTGATACTTGATGTAGGTAATGACGAAGCCCTGAATACACTCGTGCTCAAGGCCGAAACAGTCGTCTGCGTGACCACGCAGAATCGGATCAAGATCGAATTCTGCTGTGAAAAACTGCAACCGATACAGTTTGATGACCGCCCGGCGTTTACTGCCAGCATTCCACGCTTGTTGCTGCGATTCCAACGCCGTAATTTTTATCGCATCATGACCCCGGTCAGTACCCCGGCGACCTGCCTGTTCCCAATGTTGCCAAGTAATGAGCAACAAAGTGATGCGGTTTTCAATCTGTTTGACATCAGCTGTGGCGGCATGGCATTGATCGATCAGCACTATGCGCTCGATCTGGAACCAGGCAAGATTTTCGCGGGTTGTCAGGTCGTCTTGCCGGAGATTGACGAAATCATGGCAACGGTGGCGATCAGAAACTCCTACGCCATGACGTTGAAAAACGGGCTGACCTGTCAGCGGGCAGGCTGCGAATTCATTGGTCTCCCGGAAGATGCCCGGGTGCTGATTCAGCGTTACATTACTCGGCTGGAGCAGCAGGAACGGCAATTCCGGCGTGATAGTTGATAGGGTTACTGGCGTCCTGAATGACGATGATGCCTTGTTTTTCTGCGCCCGCTCCCAGACAAATCGCTTGAAGACCGTTACCAGGGCATCTCCCAAAATTCAGCGTTGCAAACAAGACGAGACAAAAAAAATATTTATACAACATATGATTGATATGCAAGGAGATATGGGTTTTTAGAGAGGCCCATTGGAAAATAATGATACTTGGCACAGCTTGTCGATTTTAATTACATCTTTGTGAATACTGAAACCCCGTAACAAATAACCCATTAACTATAAAGAATAAAATTTAATATGCCTCTATACTATTTTCAGTTTGATCTGAGTGTGCGTTAGGCAAGCAGTAAGAAGGCGTAGCGGCAACTC
>JAVVEX010000144.1:0-3006 GCA_032251195.1 Nitrosomonas sp. | reverse complement strand
CTCTTTGATGGGTTTGTTCGGGTCAGTATGCGCCTTATAATAGAAAAAATCGGGTTTGGCTGAACAATCTTGCTAATTAGGTAATCTGTTGCGGTCTCTGGGTTTCTGTAATGGTCGCGTATAGCAGCGCCAGGCCACTCAGTCGGGCAAGAATATTTTTGCTATCCAACGCAAATCCGGAAAAGATCTGGTTATAATAGAAGACTTTTGTATTTGCTTCACGAGTCATATTTTTCAATAGGATCTATCAAAAATGACAAAGCAGAAACCAGCGGACTTGTCTGAAAAAGTTGTCGATAGCAAAAAAATTGGAGTAGCGCCCAAAACCGGTTCCAAGGCTGGAACCAAAGCTCTGAAAAGAGATACTAATTCTGCAAAAGCTGCGTCGCCTGGCAGAATTAGCCATGATGAAATGAAAGCAACGGTTGGCGGTAGCAGTTCTGCGGTTTCGGAAATGGGCAATATGCAAAAAACAAAGGAATCTTCCGGGATTGGTTCGTTTGAAGGGTCGGTTTCTTCGGAAAAAATCAAAGTGCAAAAAAAGATTAGAAACAGCGCCCCTACCTCGAAAAAACAAGCAATTGAGTTTGTGGGTAATGTGCTGCCCGCATCGCAGGATGAAAATGTTGAAGTGCGAAGGATGCGGTTGAAAAAGCTGATCGTACAAGGCAAGGAGCGGGGCTACTTGACCTATGCCGAGATCAATGATCATTTGCCAGACGATATGCTGGATGCAGATCAGATTGAAGGCATTATCAGCATGATCAATGACATGGGTATTACAGTTCACGATGATGCGCCTGATGCCGAAGCGCTGCTTATGTCAGATGCCGCTACCACTGTCACCGATGACGATGTGGTAGAGGAAGCGGAAGCTGCGCTTTCCAGCGTTGACTCCGAATTTGGCCGAACAACAGATCCGGTGCGCATGTATATGCGAGAAATGGGTTCTGTTGAGTTGTTGACGCGTGAAAGCGAAATTGAAATTGCCAAGCGTATTGAAGATGGGCTGCGGCACATGATTCAGGCGATCTCTGCCTGCCCGGCGATCATTGAAAAAATACTGACGTTGGCGACTGATGTGGAGGAAAATCGTTTGCGCGTGGATGAGCTGGTTGATGGCTTCCTTGACGATGGTGACGAAGATATCTTGGCCAAGAATATGTCATCTGAAACGCTGGATCAGAATTTTGAAGATGATGAAGATGATGAAGAAAGGCGGCTAAAAGCAGAAAACGCTAATTTGCTTAAACTGAAAAATGAAGTGCTGGAATGCTTTATTGGCATACGGACAGCTTACGATGAAATGAAAAAAGTCGTTGCCAAGGAAGATGGCTGTAAAGATAAAAAATATGAATCCCTGCAGAAAAAAATCTCCAGTGAATTGATGGGGATGCGGTTTTCAGCAAAAATAGTCGAGAAGCTGTGTGATACCCAGCGCAACATTGTTAATGATATTCGCAGTTGTGAGCGAAAAATCCAGGATTTGTGTGTAATGCGGACTGGAATGCCCCGCGCTTACTTTATCAAGGCTTTTATTGGTAACGAAACCAATACCAGCTGGATCGATACGGAGATCAATGCAAATAAGCCTTATAGCTCATCTTTGGAACATCACCGTCCCGCCATCATGGAACAACAGCAGAATATGCTGGATATTCAGGAGCAGGCGTGTATCCCTATCAAGGAATTGAAGGAAATCAATCGCCGCATGACCACGGGTGAGGCCAAAGCGCGCCGCGCCAAACGAGAAATGACCGAAGCCAACTTAAGACTGGTTATTTCAATCGCGAAAAAATACACCAATCGTGGGTTGCAATTCCTCGATCTGATCCAGGAAGGTAATATCGGGTTGATGAAAGCCGTCGATAAGTTTGAATACCGCAGAGGGTACAAATTTTCCACTTATGCAACCTGGTGGATACGGCAGGCAATTACGCGCTCAATTGCTGATCAGGCTCGCACCATCCGAATTCCTGTTCATATGATTGAAACCATTAATAAAATGAACCGAATATCCCGGCAGATCCTACAGGAAACCGGGCAGGAGCCAGATCCAGGGCTATTAGCCGAAAAAATGGAAATGCCAGAAGATAAAATACGTAAAATTCTTAAAATTTCGAAAGAGCCTATATCGATGGAAACGCCTATTGGCGACGATGAAGATTCTCATCTGGGTGATTTCATTGAGGATTCTGCTACGATGGAACCCGGAGATGCGGCAGTTTATACTGGACTGAGAAATGTTACCAAAGATGTACTGGACTCGCTGACACCAAGAGAAGCCAAAGTGTTGCGTATGCGTTTTGGAATAGAAATGAACACTGACCATACTCTGGAAGAAGTTGGCAGGCAGTTCGATGTCACACGCGAACGTATCCGCCAAATTGAAGCCAAAGCACTTCGCAAACTAAGGCATCCGGCAAGATCGGATCGCCTGCGCAGCTTCCTTGATAATAATAACTCATAGTTTTTTCTGTTGATTATAGTGAGTAGCGCTAAAAATTGCAGTGCTATAATGAAGCTGAAACGTGAATTTTGACAGCACTAACGCAATCCGAAAACAATTATCTTGTAACGGGGTCTGTAGCTCAGTTGGTTAGAGCAGGGGACTCATAATCCCTTGGTCGTAGGTTCAAGTCCTACCAGACCCACCACTAAATCAAAGGCTTGCATTTAAGGGTGTGAGTCTTTTTCTTTTGGATTTACGGTGACAGTTTACTAAATACACTTAACTCCCACCCTTTACTTTTTTTGGGGTTCGCGTTTCTTCGCCTTAAGTTCACGGCCAATCATTGCCGTTAACTTTTCGATCTAATCCTCCGAACCAAATAGCCGGGTATTACAATACGAGGTAAGCGAGCCATGCTGACAATATGGCAATATTAGTATATTTAGTAAACTGTCACCCACCGTAATCGTCACCGTAATGAGCTATGATCATTTCTGGTGTATGACAAGGGAGAAGGAAGCGGTGTAACCTGTTGGTAAAGATCTCGGCAGATC
>JAVVEX010000143.1:0-3440 GCA_032251195.1 Nitrosomonas sp. | reverse complement strand
CGAGTTGCCGCTACGCCTTCTTACTGCTTGCCTAACGCACACTCAGATCAAACTGAAAATAGTATAGAGGCATATTTTATATTCGACTCCCCTCACCCACCCGAATAACCCGTCTCAATCTTGTAGTTTCAAAACCATTAATGGCAATACGTGAACAGGCAATCAGCGGTCTGAAATGGACGGCAGCCGGAAAATTTGGCGCACAAATCATCACTTGGGCAATCACGCTGGTCGTCATACGATTATTGACACCAGAAGACTACGGCCTGCTGGCTATGGCAACGGTCTTTATCGCTTTTATGCTGATGCTGTCTGAAGCAGGGCTTGCACCGGCCCTGGTACAAAAACAGAACCTGGATGAAGGATCATTGCGCAGCGTTTTTGCAATTGTCATTATCATCAACCTGAGTTTGCTGGCGTTACTCAATTTGCTGGCACCTGTTATCGCTGCTTTCTTTGACGAAGAACGGCTTGTCTTGATTCTGCGTATCCTGTCATTACAGTTTTTACTGTCCATATTCGGCACCCTGCCTTCTGTTCATATGTATCGCGAATTGAAATTCAAGCATCTTTCGCTGATCCATCTTGTGGCCACAATCTCCGGTAGTGTGTTGACCCTGGCACTGGCATTCGCGCAATTTGGCGTTTGGGCGCTTGTTTTTGGTAATTTGCTTACCAGTCTTTGCAATGTTGCCGCATTGAATATCATCGCGCCATTTCATCTGCGCCCCAGGTTTTCGCTGGTGGGTATGCGCAGCTTGCTGGCGTTTGGTGGAAACATTACCGCATCCCGCTTGCTTTGGTTCTTTTTCACCCAGGCCGATGTCATTATCGTCGGCAAAATGCTGGGCAAGGAAATGCTCGGCTTTTACTCCGTCTCAATGCAGCTTGCTTCCATGCCTGTCCAGCGGGTCTCCGCAATTGTCAACCAGGTGGCCTTCCCGATTTTTTCGAAAATACAGCATGATCACCAGCAGTTTCGCAATGTTGTGTTGAAGGCCATACGCGTATTGAGCCTGATCGCTTTTCCTCTCCTGTGGGGCATATCCAGTATCGCCGATGAGCTGGTGCTGCTCGTTCTTGGAGAAAAATGGGAAGCAGCCGTATTACCGTTAAAGCTATTGGCGCTGATGATGCCATTTCGCATGATAGCGAATTTTATTCCAACTGCCACCGATGCGCTGGGTCGACCTGATATTGCGCTTAAAAATGTCATCCTGGCTTCGGCTGTTATGCCGATTAGCTTTATTGTTGGAAGTGGATGGGGACTTACCGGGGTGGTACTGGCATGGGTAACAGTTTACCCAATCGTTCTTTTTATTAATATTCAACGTATGATGAGTGCCATCGGGCTTGGATTGCGGGATTTTATCCATGCTATTTTCCCGGCAGCCGGTTTGGCGATTGCAATGTATCTGGCAGTATGGATAACAGGCTCCGCCCTGGGAAACGACATCAATCAGACGATTAAACTCTCCATCATGGTTGTAACGGGTATGCTGGTCTACGGGAGTTTCACTTTATTGTTTAACCACCGGACTTATCAGGAGGCAGCCAGCCTGATTTGGAAACAATAGCCAGCACAATCATCGGGGCATTACTTTAATCCGATTCGGTGTAGAACTTACGGTATCGTCCACTTACCTCATTTACTGCCCAGGCAAATACGTAGCGTCTTAAGCGGCTTGGGCGATCCAAATGGTTAGGTGGCGCTAACCGCCATAAATAAGGAATTTTACGTAATGCAGACGCCACTTTAAAAGCGATCTTCTGGGAAAGGCGCTCGTAACGCTCGCTAAGTAGTGGCGGTAGGCGCCCACGCTTCAACCATTGCACTCTATTCCTGAGCAACCAGTCACGATATATATTCAAGGCTGCCTGACTCATGAACTCTCCTGACCCGACTGCACTTGCTTTTTTTGATACGCCAAAGGCAGTACGTGGCACACCAGCAGACTCAACGATACGACGCGGTATAGGACCGGCTATAATCGCCCGGAATATCCCAAAATCGCATCTCCTCGGAATTACTTGTCAAATTGATATCACGAATTTGTTGTACACCCCAGAATGTAATTGGACAGTGGATAAACCCTGCCCATAACCGGTATTCCGTCAACGACAAGCCAGAAGAATCACCACGTATAATATTTTCACTCAAATCTTTAGTATCTTTTGCCCAAATTTTGTCGCCGTGATAGCCAGTTAATAAGACTTTATCTGATAAATTAGGACTTGCACTAGCCAACGGCACGGCTTCCGCCGTTCCATCAGCTGCTAAAAACAAAATTTCTACACCATCAAGTTCATTCCATGCGTTGCGTTCGATACTGATAGGATTTAAACCAATATAATCGGCAACTTGATCTCCATTTTCTGCTTCACCAAACCGATCATTGTTGATACACAAGGCATCTAAACAGCCTGCTTTCTTGGCAAGTGCCGCAATTGCAGGCGAATCATAACCAGATGACGCGGTTGCAAGAAACTTATATTGTGTTTTTCTGCTAGGGTCTGTTGACGTTTGATAAAAACACTTGCGGTATCAGTGGGTTACGATTTATTCTCACAATTGTAAGCGATTGTTTTTAAATATCTATTTCTGAAACGTCAACAGACCCTAGGGTGAGCCATATTTCTAGCGATTTTTTTTAGATTTTCCTGAAGAAACTGTTCATATTGCGCAAAATTGTCTAAATTTCTTGGAGCCACCTCTCTTGTTGCATACGTAGTTTTGCTTCCATCCCAGACAATATAACCAAACATCATAATCTGAATATCACCTAGGGTCTGTTGACATTTGATAAAAACACTTGCAGTATCAGTGGGTTACGATTTATTCCCGCAATTGTAAGTGATTGTTTTTAAATATCTATTTCTGAAATGTCAACAGACCCTAGTGATGTTGCTAGCGTGCGTTTATATCCGGTTAATCCGTGTATGATGGTAGCAAAATCTTGGTAGTAATCCGGATAAGTAATGTCGATCTTGGCGTTTGATACTGCCAGCAAGCAAGCAAGTGAATTTGAAACCAACAAGCCTTTATCTGTTTGTAATGACAAAATCCGGTCTACCGTATTGCCGGAAGATACAAAAATTATAGCGTTATTACGATATCGTCCCCCGGTACCTGCGACGAGATCCGTCAGATCGAAATTTCCTTCTTCAAAATTGTCTGGCCAAACAGCTTCACAAAACCATTCATCATGTGTTTCAACCTGGTTGCCATGCCGCACAGAAATAGTTTTATCCACCTCGGAGCAGAGTGCTACCCACGTCAGCGGCGGCCATTGCTTAATAAGTTGATAGGAGAATTGGATTGTCCCTTCTGTTTTTAACATACCTTGAATCCGAAAGTTATAGAATGGCTATGTCACAATTAATTGTTGAAATTGCCTTGTTTTCCCAAGAGCTGATAAAAAACAGAAAGTTGGTGTGAT
>JAVVEX010000142.1:0-3485 GCA_032251195.1 Nitrosomonas sp. | reverse complement strand
AAATTCTCGACACCTTTAACCTTATGATTAACAATCAAACTTAAAAGTCAAGATAATTTAAGCCCGATTGCCCTGAGCGCGATTGCCCTGTATGGCACCTCCTCTCGATTGCAAATAAGCCATTTTTATATTTTATTTTAAATGTCTTATTTTCATTCCAATTGATCGTGCCATGCTCAGAATTTATTGCTAATCGTCTTGTAAATTACCCCGAGAATGCTGTCACGTTGCACGGTAACCATCCTTGTTTGACTTACTGGACTTCTCGGCATATGCCCATGCTATATGCCAATTAAACCAGAGGATACTCGAATGTCTACATCTGAACGCCGTGCACGCCTTTTTCGCAACGGGCGCAACCAGGCACTACGAAGAATCCCTCGCGAATTCGAGCTGGAAGGGGAAGAGGCACTCATCCACAAGGAGGGTGACCGGGCTGATTGTAGAACCGATCCGTAAAGGCAGGCTGCTGTCGCTGCTAACCTCCCTGCCCCCCTGACCGAACCCTTCCCCGATATAGATAATGACCTGCCTCCAGTGGATGACGTGCTGCTGTGAGTGCATCGCTTGCGTATTTGCTGGATACCAACATCCTGTCCGATCTGGTCCATAATCCACAAGGTGTGGTAGCAACACAAATCACCAAGGCAGGCGAGAATACCGTCTGCACCAGCATCATTGTAGCCGCAGAACTCCGCTATGGTGCGACCAAGTCAGACTCTGCAAAACTTGTGGAACGCATCGACCTGATCCTCTTCGCACTGGAAATCCTGCCATTGGAAACACCCGCCGACCACCAGTACGCAGCATTACGCCATTACCTCACACGTCAGGAAACACTCATCGGGCCAAACGATCTACTGATTGCTGCACATGCTCTCGCAAATGACCCTACAGTTATAACCACCAATGTCGGGGAATTCTCCCGGGTACCAGGGCTGAAAGTGGAAAACTGGCTACAGGTATAATCACAAATACTATGAACGGCTCAACACGCATGGCATGGTATTGGAGCACCGCGCTGACATTGAACATGGAGATACATGTGATCCATACCATGAAAAAATGGCAATAACTACTTGCCAACGCCTGCAGGTGCCAGATCTGGCCTACTCCCACTCGATGGTGGCGGGAGGTTTGCCTGAAACATCATAAACCACCCGGTTGATGCCCCGCACCTCGTTAATGATGCGGTTGGAGATTTTGGCAAGCAGGGTATAGGGCAATTCTGCCCATTGCGCAGTCATATAGTCCTCGGTCTGCACGGCACGCAATGCGATAACGTATTCATAACTGCGGTTATCGCCCATGACGCCGACTGACTTGACTGGCAAAAAAACAGCGAATGCCTGTGCGGTTTTTTCATACCAGCCGGAATACTTAAGTTCTTCCATAAAAATAGCATCCGCCTGACGGAGCAATTCGGCGTATTCGTATTTGACTTCACCCAGTATTCGCACGCCCAGCCCCGGCCCGGGAAAAGGGTGACGAAAAACCAGTTCACGCGGCAAACCAAGCGCCAAACCAAGTTCCCGTACTTCGTCCTTGAACAGTTCGCGCAACGGCTCCAGCAGCTTCAGATGCAGGATATCAGGCAGGCCACCAACGTTATGGTGCGATTTGATGGTATGAGCTTTTTGTGTCTTTCCGCCAGCCGACTCGATGACGTCAGGGTAGATCGTTCCCTGTGCCAGCCATTTAGCATCATTAATTTTGGCGGCCTCCTGCTGAAAGATTTCCACAAATTCCCGACCAATGATGCGCCGCTTCTGCTCCGGATCAGTGATGCCCTGCAAACGTTCCAGAAATTCGCGGCGCGCGTCGACGTGAATAACATTTACCGCAAGATTACGACTGAAAGTTTCCATGACCTGCTTGGCTTCGTTCAGTCTTAACAAACCATTATCAACAAATACGCAGACTAACTGATCTCCGATGGCGCGATGAATCAGCGCTGCCGCAACCGAGGAATCCACCCCGCCTGATAGCCCGAGGATAACCTGATCACTACCAACACGAGCGCGAATACGGCCAATCGCTTCCTCGATATAATCCGGCATATTCCAGTCGCACCCAACCTGACAAATATCGTGTACAAAACGATCCAGAATGACGCGGCCCTGCAGGGTATGAGTAACTTCAGGGTGAAACTGCAGGCCATAGAATCGGCGTGATTCGTCTGCAATAGCCGCAACAGGAGTAGCAGCGTTATGGCCGATAATGCTGAAGCCCGCCGGCAGAGCATCCACCCGGTCGCCATGACTCATCCACACATCGAGAACCTGCTGACCTTCCGCACTTATACGATCCCGTATTCCCTGAAACAGACTACAGGGCTCCATCAACAATTCAGCATAACCAAATTCCCGCGTGAGCGCGTTCCCGACTTTGCCACCAAGTTGATCAGCCATCACCTGCATACCGTAGCAAATACCCAGCACCGGCACACCCAGCTCAAATACAATTTGTGGTGCGCGTGGCGCATCTTCAGTAAACGCGGAGGCCGGCCCACCGGATAGGATGATGCCAGCGGGTGCCATTTCCTGAATCAACCGTGGGCTGACATCGAATGGGTGAATTTCGCAATAAACATTCGTAGCACGGATGCGACGCGCAATAAGTTGCGTGTATTGAGAGCCAAAATCCAGAATAAGCAGGACTGAGTGCATAATTGGTACCCTATTCGATGTGATAATTAGGCGCCTCCTTGGTTATATGAACATCGTGGACATGCGATTCTCGTATACCGGCAGAAGTAATTTCTATAAACTCGGCTTTTTTGTGCATATCCTCGATAGTACCGCAACCAAGATAACCCATGCTCGAACGAACCCCTCCCATTAATTGATGAATGGTATTGGCCAATGTGCCTTTGTAGGGAACGCGCCCTTCCACGCCCTCCGGCACCAGCTTCTCATTTTTGTTGCGTTCGATTTCCTGAAAATAACGATCGCTTGATCCTTGCTGCATCGCCGATAATGACCCCATCCCCCGATAACTTTTATACGCCCTGCCCTTGAGCAGCTCGACCTCACCAGGCGATTCTTCGGTGCCGGCCAGCAACCCTCCCAGCATCACCGCATCGGCACCGGCGGCAATTGCCTTGGCGATGTCTCCGGAATAACGAATACCTCCGTCCGCAATGATTGGTACGCCTGTTCCCAATAACGCCCTGGCAACGTTATCAATGGCAGAAATTTGCGGCACGCCCACTCCGGCAACGATTCTGGTGGTGCAGATCGAGCCGGGGCCAATTCCTACTTTTACCGCATCGGCTCCATGATCAACCAATGCCTGCGCCGCAGCAGCGGTGGCAATATTGCCGGCAATCACCTGGATTTGCGGAAAACGCTTCTTGACCCATTGGACACGATCCAGCACACCTTGCGAATGTCCATGCGCAGTATCAACAACAACCACATCCACGCCGGCTTCAATCAATGCCTCCGCGCGCTCATCACTTCCCTCGCCAACGCCAACCGCAG
>JAVVEX010000141.1:0-3514 GCA_032251195.1 Nitrosomonas sp. | reverse complement strand
TTTCATGGTGCGCCCCTCTTTTTACATACCGATACACATTGGACGCTCAATTCAACAATTAATTGCGACATAGCCTTGGTAATCGTAAAACGGTGAAACTTCAGTTTCAATATCCAGGTCAAACACCCTGCCGCGCCTTCAGCCAGGCGGAGAACTCGCCGCCCAGCTCAGGATGCGCGGACGCAATATCTACGCTGGCCTGCAACAAGCCCAGCCTGCTGCCACAGTCATAACGTTTTCCGTGGTAACGATAAGCCAACACCTGCTCCGAATCAAGCAGAGCGGCAATACCATCAGTGAGTTGTATTTCACCACCGATACCGCAAGGTTGCGCGCGAATGCGCTCGAACACGTCCGCAGTCAGGACATAACGTCCCGCGACTGCCAGGTTACTTGGTGCCGCGCTGGGATGTGGTTTTTCAACCAGGCCGGTGATCCTGAGAATATCTGGCTTTAACAGCTCTCCTTGCACGATGCCATAGCGACCAGTTTGATCCTCCGGCACTTCCTGAACGGCCAGAATACTACAACGATATTGATCGAAAAGGTCGGTCATTTGCCGCATAACAGGTGGGTCGCCGACCATCAAATCGTCGGCCAACAATACCGCGAAAGGCTCGCCGCGAACCAGGCGTTCCGCGCACAATACCGCGTGGCCCAAACCCAATGCCCTGGACTGGCGTATGTATATACATTCCATGTCGTCAGGCTTAATCGCATTGACGATCGCAATTAATGCATCTTTGCCATGAGCAGCCAATTCAGCCTCCAGCTCATAAGCCGTATCGAAATGATCTTCGATGGCACGTTTATTGCGGCCTGTCACGAAGATCATTTCACGTATGCCCGCAGCATACGCCTCTTCCACTGCATATTGAATAAGTGGTTTATCAACGACCACCAGCATTTCTTTCGGTGAAGCCTTGGTAGCCGGCAAGAATCGCGTTCCCAAACCAGCAACCGGGAAAATCGCCTTGGTGACAGCCTGCTGATTACTGTTATACATAAGTACAACCTCAAAAAATATGGCTATGTCATCGTTAGTTAGTGGTTGTCATGCAACCCAATGAATTATAGGTAAAGTATCAATTATTTGTTTTCTGGTTAATGACTTGTTTACAAATGATAACTTGTGTTTATTTACGGTGACCAACAATTAACGATGACATAGCCAAAAATATATACACCCCCATACAGTTTTTAGTGACATGTATGAAGCCCAGGATAAATTCATTACCAGCAGCAAGTTTCTCTAAAAAAATTACAAATCAAGCCGTGCCGAGATCAAATTTATTCCATCGGAACACGACGGGTGACGCATTGAACTCGGCAACTCTCTGGAAGATGCATGTTTTAAGTTCATCTTTGAACTTTACCCGAATATGACGCAGAAATGTTCGTGCCATTTTCGAGAAGACGCATTCAATCAAATTGAGCCAGGAACCATGCTTTGGCGTGTGCACGTACTCTAAGCGCCCAGGCCGCGAACTGAGATAGGCCATAGTCTCCCTGGAGATATGTGCTGAATGATTGTCCAGCACCACGCGGACAATCGCTTCCGGCGGGTAATATTCATCAAGTTGTTTGAGCAGCGCGATAAACTCCATACTGCGATGCCGGTCTTCAACGCTGAAAGATGTGTCCTGAGTGCAGGTCAACCCCCGCTATGATCGACACCGTGCCGTGGCGCACATACTCGTAGTCGCGTCCAATGGCTGACACCTTGCCCGGAACCGGCGGCAAGTCTGGCGCCGTCAGTCCGACGGCCTGAAAATGTCGGGTTTCTCATCGATGCTGAAGGTGCAGATAGGATTGGGGCATGCATCGTGAACGGGGCCTTCGCAATAAATCGGCACGTCCCGATAGACCATCAAAACCTCCTGCATTTTGCGGTCGAAATCCGGGTCGCGCCTTTCCAGGTAATAACGAATCTTGTGAGGCTTGATGTCGTTGGCGTCCAGGATGCACCGCACGGTACTCTTGCCCGCGTTGCCCAGACGGGAAAGCCTGCGGCCTCGGCGCGTTCGCACGCGAGACAGTCAAAAAAGACCGGGCAGTCACTCAATAATTCCCCTTGTCAAAACAATCTGCAAGGGGAATTATTGCAACTCAAAATATTCGACTGGTTCAGTAAAACCAAGTCGGTCACAACATTTTTTATTTTAATGCATCAGCCTGTTCACTGGCATCCAAAACAACAATTTGATCACCCAATTTCTGGATGGTGTTGGCACCGATCCCTTTAACCTGGGATAATTCATCGACCGATTTAAACTGACCGATTTGGTTGCGATATTCAACAATCGCTCGGGCCTTGGCAGGACCAATGCCTTTCAATGTTTCCAACTCGGATTGTGTGGCAGTATTAATAATGTCAACAGCGGCAAATACAGGATTGCTAAAGCAGAAAATCACCAGAAAAACCAGAAAAAGTTGTTTCATCATTCACTCCACTAAAATAGAAATTAGAAAATCTACATTTTTTCCCAACCGAATTTTTTGTTTTCAGAACAAACGTTTTATCTGAAAACAAAAAACAGCTATCGGTCTGTTTTCCTGAAACTGTAGTATTTTTCATGAAGATTTTGAAAAGAAATCAATCTGCTGATTTTTAAGGGCGTCTCTAAAAATTCAGGGGTTTAAACAACAAGACGAGGCAAAAACAAAAATATTGACGCAACCATATGATTGATAGGTGGTGTCTGCCCGAAAAAGCCGATTTCTGCGCAGCAGTCACCGCTGATTGTTCACAATCAGGTGCTGCCTTTCGTTTGAAAAAAGTTTCAGGCTGTTCGCCGGCACTTTGAATTTCGTGCATTTGCCTGGCGTGCACGTTTGATATCCTGCTGCCATAGAATATCTTCAATACGATGAATATTTCTGGTGACGACGACGGCAGCACCAGGAACATCTACCTGATCGACAAGCAGAACATCCACAATAACCGCCTGCAGGTCATCAATCAGCACGAAACCACCCGCCCTTCGGGCACCCCTCCAGGAGAGGGGAATTGAATATAGAAGTCGTTCAGAAATAACTGTAACACTTGGATCACATCTGGCGAGCGCACTGCGGCGTTGATGGGTAAATTCCACTCCTCCGGAGGAGTGGGCGATGCAGGCGGACGGGGTGGCTCGGCCAATCGCTACGATGTAACAGTGTTGGTCGTAACAGTCTGCCGACGATACACGTCGAATTGAAACGCCCGACCCTGCGTAACAAAAAGACTTCATCGTGCAGTTTGTCGATTCTGTTTCCGCTGCCGCAAAGGTTGATACCGAATCACTCGCCTTCATTGCAGCAAAAAAGGTCGAGGAACTTGACCAAACCATCGTGGATGAAGGTCTCAACGTAGTCGAGACGAAGGCTGAGCGGGAGAAGCGATGACCATTGCAATTGTGCGGCAAGTTCAAGGCACTTTGTTAAAAGCAACGCCTCCAGGGCAATCGGGCTTAAATTTATTATTCATTAAAACAGTATGTTATGAACCATAAAATTGGCCAAATTGCTTGTT
>JAVVEX010000140.1:0-3548 GCA_032251195.1 Nitrosomonas sp. | reverse complement strand
ATCGTTGATCTAAAAGCATTTGGCAGAAATTACTGAAAATAGTTCAGAGGCATAAAATTTAATGGCACGAATATTGCTTTTAATATAGCTAGCGATGAAGAAGTCGCGCTTGAATGATAATTACGAGGAGTTAGAATAATGTTACATGACACAAAGATGTTCCTTGGTGGGTTGCTGTTATTGAGTGTTCTGGCGATTTCAACGAATGCGCATGCAATCTTTCTGATCGATGATTTTACGGATTCTCAAACTGTCAGCGATTCTGGAACAGCACCAGGTACCAGCAGCACGCCTCTCGCTCTCTCCGCTACCGCCAGCAGTCTGACAGGTATTCAAAGAACCCTGTTTTCGGATGCCACCGGCGGTGGATTTGGTAATCAGACCATTCAAGTCGGCGAACCCGGTGGCCCAGGCACTGGCGGTTTGTTGGCCGTCTCCAACAATGCTTTTTCAGCAGGTACAACTACGATTACCTGGAATGGCTTCACAACCAGCGATTTCACGGCGTTTTCCAATGCTATTTTGCTGGAAGTCATTGCGATCGATCTGAATGTTAACGTAGAAATGATCGTCAATGGTGATACAGCACCATCAACCTCTGGGCTACGTGCATTTTCTGGTCCAGGCAATTTCTTTATCAACTTCGCCGGTTTTGGCGACCCATTTGCTTTCCAGGCAGTCAGTCAACTTCAACTGAAATTTACCGGCCCAACTGCCTGGGATGGTCAGTTTCGTTTGCTGGCGGCAGATACCAACAAAGTGCCCGAACCTGCCATGCTATTTCTGGTAGGGCTGGGGCTTCTGGGGCTGAGTGCTATCAGAAAGCACTAATCTGACGATGAAGACGTACTGGCTGGGATTTTTCGTTTAGTTTTAGTTCTTGCCTTCCAGCCGGTAAAGCCACGCCAGCAGCTCGGCAACCGCAATATACAGCTCGGGAGGGATATGGTCATCGAGATCGAGCTGCATCAACATGGCGACCAATTCCGCCGATTCATGCACATAAATACCATGCTCCCGCGCACGGCGGATAATCTCCTCGGCAACCACGCCTTTCCCCCTTGCAACGACCTTGGGCGCAGCTATGCCACTGTGATAACTGAGCGCGACCGCGTTCTGCATGGGCGTGTGCTGCTCTGTCCGAGCGGATTGATCTGCTGCATTATCCGGATCGACCGGATCAACTGGTCCGGGAGGCGTCATGTTGTTTGATCTCAATGGTCTGTACCGTCAAACCAGCAGCAGACATGGCGGCAACAAGCGCTGCTTGCTCCTGCTTGAGAATGTCAGCAGCCCTCTCCTCCCTTGCATTCAGCTTGATGCGCACCCCTTGCGCATCAATAATCAGAGTTGCATCGATCTCATCCAGATTCGGCAATTGCAGCCGAAGACGAGTTTGCCAGTGGGCGGATTCGGTTGGACTGGTACTTTTTGCTGGTTGCTCGTGAATCATCCACTCTATAGCCTGATCAGGCCAGATATCCCCCCGCCAGTGCAGCTGCCCGGTTTCCAGCACCTGTAGTTGCTGCTGCACGACCGACAGGACTTTTGCGTTTGCGGGTGAAGGATTTTCAAAATCCGCAATGGTGGTATCAACCGGCAACCTGCCTTGTGGCATCTGTTTGACCGAATCCAGCGATTTACGCCCGTTCGCCCACTGCGCAATGTGTGATTCATAAAACAGGCCGCTCTGCGCAATCGCCTGTTGCAATATCCCTGGCAGAGGGGCGCTGATGGTTGGCGGCGTGGATAGCAACGGAGCGGCATGGCTGGGAGCGGACGGTGCCGGGACGGATGTTTCCGGTTTGAGCAGGCGCGCTAAAAACTGGCCAATCGGGCTGAGGGTTGCTGTCTGACTACTTGCTGGCGCATTGCTGGCAAGCAGGAATTGCAGGCGGGGTGACTGGGCAACCAGCGTCAGTTCGAGCTGATTCCCCACTCTTGCCGCTGCCGGAGGCAGGCGCATATCGAGCAATTGCCCCGCAACATTCACCAGCGATGAGCCGTTTGTCAGCCTGCCTTCGACCCGCGCGAGATATTTCTGTCCGGACGTGAACGCAGGCGTATCCGATTGCGTGGCGTTTGGCGCGGGTTGAACCGGGCTGACCGGCTGAACCGGAGAGAGCGCTCTGCCCGGCGAAGCAGATAAAATTTGTGCCGGATAAACCGGGTGGGTAATCATGGGCAGCATCCTGATATATTTAGGGGATGAATCAGAATTTTACGCTATTTTGACACATCATCGCCACACCGCCACCCGCACCTCCAGAGCAATCATTGCGTGCCCTATGCCTGAAATCTTTAGCTATGCTCAGCCAGGCGAGCGGATTAACCGCGATGGATATCCGTCACCCGCCATTTGAATCCACCCAGTTACACTGGTAGTTGGCACTTTTCCTTGACCGGGAACATCCAACATCCAGAACTTCCAAAGAATATGTCCGCAGATACAGGTTTCTGGAAGCACCCTTTGGATGTATCCTGACGATCGATTGGTTATATAAAGGCTCTCAAGATGATTTATGTTGTTCTGATGCTATTGCTAGCGGCGGTAATATTTGGGCCATCCTATTGGGTAAAACACACCATGGCCAAATATAGCTCACCAAGCGACCGTTACCCCCATAGCGGCGCACAGCTGGCGCGTTTACTGCTGGATGAGGCGGGTTTACCTCAGGTTGGTGTTGAAATTACCGAGCAAGGTGACCACTATGATCCAATTGAAAAATTTGTCCGGCTAACACCGAATAATTTTAACGGCAAATCATTAACGGCAATAACAGTTGCAGCGCATGAGGTGGGGCATGCCATTCAGGATCGGGATGCTTATTTACCGCTGGCGCTCCGCACAAAACTGGTAAGGCTGGCGAGGCCGGCTGAAAAAGTAGGCGCGGGAATTCTGATGTTGACGCCGGTGATGATGGCCATTTTTCGGATGCCCTCGGCTGCTTTTCTTTTTCTGGCCGGAGGACTGTTGACGCTGGGAACCACTACGCTGATCCACCTGCTTACGCTACCCATGGAGCTGAATGCAAGCTTTTCCCGCGCACTGCCTTTACTGGAACGTAAGCAGGTATTGCTGGAAGGAGATCAACCGCATGCCCGCAAAATACTCAAGGCGGCTGCCTGGACCTATATTGCCGCCTCACTCATGACCCTTCTCAATATCGCCCGCTGGCTGGCCATTCTGCGCAGGAGATAACAGATATAGCGTAAGAAAAGTTGGAACAGCCTTTGGTTTATCATCCGAGATTGATAGGCCAGTACGGTAATGAACCGCAGGCCAAACCGGATTTGAGACCCCGAAATATCGCCCCAAGATCGGTGAGCATGATATAGGTGCGCCATAATTGTTCGCTGTCCCAACGGGTTTCGTTGCTGCGCAGGCAATAGACGCCGGGATGCGTGAGCCGAGTTCCGGCTAGCGGATCTCGTTTGAAAATGGCAGTTACACAAAAATCAAGACATGCCCTAGGGGCTGTTGACATTTCACATAGGTAGCCACAGGTATCCACATGCTATGGCCACCATACTTTCGTAATTTCGCT
>JAVVEX010000139.1:0-3633 GCA_032251195.1 Nitrosomonas sp. | reverse complement strand
AACAAGCAATTTTGCCAATTTTATGGTTCATAACATACTGTTTTAATGAATAATAAATTTAAGCCCGATTGCCCTGATAACGCTGCGCCGCCTTGTTACCAGACTCGGCAGCAACGTGTATTATAGTTGCTTTATCAAACCCTTGATGACCAGGAAAATACATTAGTGAATACCAGCCTGACTCCAACTCATTTCATCAAAAATATCATCGACGAAGATAACCGGAGCGGCAAATGGAAGGGGCGTGTCGAAACACGCTTTCCGCCTGAACCAAATGGTTATTTGCATATCGGCCATGCAAAGAGCATCTGTTTAAATTTTGGACTTGCCGTTGAATATGGCGGCGTCTGTCATTTGCGCTTCGACGATACCAATCCGGAAAAGGAAGCGCAGGAATATGTCGATGCAATCATGGACTCCATTCGCTGGCTGGGTTTTGACTGGGGACTGCATCTTCACTATGCTTCCGATTACTTCGACCGGTTGTATGAGTTTGCCGAGCACCTGATCGAGCAGGGCCAGGCTTATGTCGAAAGTCTGCCGCCAGAGGAAATTCGCCGTTTGCGCGGCACATTGACCGAACCCGGCATCAATAGCCCGCACCGGGAGCGTGGCATCGCAGAAAATCTCGATTTGTTCCGCCGCATGCGTGCGGGTGACTTTCCGGACGGCGCCCATGTGTTGCGCGCGAAAATCGACATGGCATCTCCCAACATCAATTTGCGCGATCCGGTCATCTATCGTATTCGCCATGTTCATCACCAGCGTACCGGTGACAAATGGTGCATTTACCCGATGTACGACTTCACGCATTGTGTTTCGGATTCGCTGGAGCGAATTACCCATTCACTCTGTACGCTGGAATTCGAGGATCATCGACCACTGTATGACTGGGTGCTGGATCAGCTGGTGGATAAAGTGCCCTGCCATCCTCAACAGATTGAGTTTGCGCGCCTCAACCTGACCTACAGCGTCATGAGCAAACGCAAAATGATCGACCTGGTTGAAAGCGGACTGGTTGATGGCTGGGATGACCCGCGCATGAACACGCTTGCCGGATTGCGCCGCCGGGGATACGCTCCCGCAGCCATCCGGCTGTTTGCCGAGCGTATTGGCATCAGCAAGGCGGACACCTGGATCGACATGACTTTACTGGAGGATTGCCTGCGTGAAGTTCTCAATGAACATGCGTTACGCCGGATCGCCATTCTCGATCCGATACCGCTCATTATCGACAATTTCCCGGAAACACTGGAAGAGCGCTGCCATGCGTTCAACCATCCTCAAAAACAGGAACTTGGGGAGCGCACGCTTTTTTTGACGAAACATCTCTACATCGAGCGCGACGATTTTATGGAGGTTCCAAGCAAAGGATTTTTTCGGCTCACGCCAGGCAAGGAAGTCAGGCTACGCTATGCCTATATCATCAAATGCACGAGCGTTACCCGCAATGAACAGGGTGACATTGAGTCAATCCACTGTACCTACGATCCCGATACCAAAAGCGGGACGGCTGGCGCTGACGGCCGGAAGGTCAAAGGCAATATTCACTGGTTATCGAGCAAACATGCGCACCCAGCGCAAATCAGACTGTATGACCGGCTATTCACCGATCCACATCCCGATACCGAGCAGAAAGATTATAAAAATGCACTGAATCCGCACTCAAAACGAACCATTACCGGTTTTGTCGAGCCAGCCCTGCTCGATGCGTTGCCAGAACAATGTTATCAGTTTGAACGTAACGGCTACTTTGTCGCCGATCGTATGGCATCAGCACCTGGGAAACCAATTTTTAACCGAGCGGTATCGTTGCGCAACACCTGGGTCAAGAATCCCTGAAACCTGTTAAATCAGACCTCTTTCGGCGAATGACACCACGTTCTCGCTGCCGATGACAAAATGATCCAGTACGCCGATATCCACCAATGCCAATGCCTGTTTGAGTGATTGTGTCAGCAGTTCGTCGGCCTTGCTTGGCTCTGCTACGCCGGAAGGGTGATTGTGTGCGAAAATCACGGCTGCCGCATTGTGAAACAGCGCGCGTTTGACGACCTCTCTGGGATAAACACTCGCCTGGGTTAATGTGCCATGAAATAGTTCTTCGGTTACGATTGTGCGGTGCTGCGCATCCAAAAAAATCACTGCAAAGATTTCATGTGGTTTTGATCGCATGCTCAATCGCAGATAATCCTTGACAGACTGAGGTGAATCCATGATGGCACCCTGCTTTATCTGCTCGGCAAGTGCGCGGCGCGCCATTTCCATAACGGCCTGGAGCTGGGCATATTTGGCTGGCCCCATGCCCGGCTGTTGGCCAAAGGTGGCTAAATCCGCCATACATAATTTTGTTAAACTGCCAAAGTGCGTCAGCAATTCCCGCGCCAATTCAACTGCGTTTTTGCCGGCAATGCCCGTGCGCAGAAAAATGGCGAGTAATTCCGCGTCCGAAAGATGAGCCGCCCCTTTGTGAATCAGTTTTTCGCGTGGCCGCTCTGCTTCGGGCCAATCGGTAATTGCCATATAAAAAACGTCCCTTGAGAATAATCTTGCTGAAAATAAGAAACAGAAACGGCAGTTTCCACCAAAAATAGAGAGGAACAGAAAACTCATGACGGAAATTCACGCCCATCTTGCCGGGAAACGTCTGCTGCTGGGGATAACCGGCGGTATTGCGGCGTATAAAGCGGCGGAGCTGGTACGTCTGTTGGTTCGGGAAGGCGTGAATGTGCAGGTTGTCATGACCGAATCCGCAGGCCGTTTCATCGGTCAGGCAACTTTGCAGGGATTATCGGGCAGCAGGGTTTTTACCGATCTCTGGGATGACACCATTCCCAACCATATGGCGCATATCGAGCTTTCGCGTAACGTGGATGCGATCCTGATTGCGCCGGCAAGCGCGAATTTTATGGCCAGGCTGGCGCATGGTCTGGCCGATGATTTGTTATCCACGCTTTGTTTGGCCAGAAATTGCCCATTATGGGTTGCGCCGGCGATGAATCTGCAAATGTGGGAAAACCCGGCCACCGTGCGCAATCTGCAAACCCTGCACCTTGATGGCATTGCCCTGTTCGGGCCAGACAGTGGCGCGCAGGCCTGCGGGGAAACCGGTGCCGGGCGTATGCTGGAGGCTGATGCCTTGCTTGAGGAAATCCGCCATCAATTTCAGCCGGGATATCTGAACGGAAAGCATGTCTTGATCACTGCCGGACCAACTTTTGAAGCACTCGACGCCGTTCGTGGATTCACGAATCAGAGTTCGGGAAAAATGGGACTCGCCATGGCGCAGGCCGCGCTCGATGCCGGTGCGCGGGTGACATTGATCAGCGGGCCAATTTGTTTGCCCTGCCCGACCGTGGATAAGCTTGTCAGGGTGACGAGCGCCAGTGAAATGTTTGCTGCCGTCAAAAATGAAATCGCCTGTAACGATATATTTATTAGCGTCGCGGCAGTGGCAGATTACCGTCCTGCCGAACGATATTCACACAAACTGAAAAAACAGGTTGATACCTTGCCAGCGTTGGTGACTCCATACCAACGGGACGACGGGCAGATTGTCGGGTATCTCCGTATTTATCTTGACCCGGACAGTTCGGGAAAGGCGGAGATCGACAAGCCCAAAAAAAACACTCC
>JAVVEX010000138.1:0-3690 GCA_032251195.1 Nitrosomonas sp. | reverse complement strand
CGAGTTGCCGCTACGCCTTCTTACTGCTTGCCTAACGCACACTCAGATCAAACTGAAAATAGTATAGAGGCATAAAACTAATTGACGTAAAGGATCCCGCAAGCTTAACAACACCATGAAATTCACCGTTTCCGGTAAACCCAGTACCACCGCTATTCAACGCCGCCGTACCCGTTCCCCAGAAACCGCTGCCAAAGCTATCGATTGAGATTGGCACCCCGAAATCGACCACATTACCATTCCAACTGTTCATCGCAATATAAGGATTCAAGATCGACTGTGAAAAAGTAACTGTAACCGTTCCACCCTGGTTTAAGCTAACACCCTCACTTGGTGTTGGCGCGCATTGTCAACTGTGCCATTAGTATAGGCTGTTCCTGTCCAGAAATTGGTTCCAGAGCCGGTTTGTACGAAGGCGTACCGGTACCGGTGTAATTCACATTTACCAAAGTCGTCCCGACGGCAATTTGACCAGACGCAGAACTAGCGTTCGGCACACTTTGCCAGTCGGTCCAGTTCACTGGTACTGCATTTGCCTGTATTGGAAGAAACGCCAAGAGAATAACGCTGGAAAACAATTTTAACTTCATAGCAAACTCCACAAAAATTGATAACAGATAAGTTGAAAATGCTGCCATATATAAATATACCAACAATCTATATAGAGCACGATTCATGCCATTTTTATTTATTAATTATTATCAATACGTTATTACTGTAAATGTGTTATTGAAAATATGAGTGTAAAATTTATCGACATGCTATTGCGGTGATTCGGTGGCCGTCATGGCACTTGGCAGCTCGCGTAGCCCGGCAGGCTTGGGTGAATAAAATGAATTCAACCTTGCGTATATTAAACCAACGCTAGAATTGTATTGAGGGGGAAATTAGGTAGCGATTTTTACCTGCCTGCCCTTTCTCTTCAAATCGTACTTTGGGCGATATCGTTTCGCTGTATTTTATTCAGAGTGATTAAGAATCAGGCAAATTAGTGGTGAAAATAGCGGTTTTGGTAAACACTATCCATAATATAAAACACCACTATTTATTCAATAAATCAAGCCTGGCTTCATCAACAGCACTTGTATCCGTGCCTGTTCGCTCAACTTTCAGCAAGTGTAAACGACGACTATCCGCCCTCAAAACAGTAAACCTGAAATCATCAATCAGAATCACTTCACCATTCTTTGGCAGGCGACCAAACCGATGAATAACATAACCGCCAATTGTATCGAACTCTTTGTCGCTAAATGTCGCGCCCAGGGTTTCATTGAAATTCACAATTTCAGCAATTGCTTTAACCCGGTAATGCCCGCCAGTATCCGCAACAATATAATCACCCGCTTCATCAAAATCATATTCATCCTCAATGTCTCCAACAATTTGTTCGAGAACATCTTCAATCGTCACCAATCCGGCAATACCACCGTATTCGTCAACGACAATGGCCATATGATTACGATTGCCACGAAAATCCTTCAGCAAAATATTCAATCTCTTGGATTCTGGTATATACACCACGGGACGCAGCATATCGCGCACATTGAATATTTCTGCATCCGCATAGTAGCGCAGCAAGTCCTTCGCCAGCAAAATACCGATCACCTGATCTTTGCCCCCGTCCGTTACCGGAAAACGGGAATGCGCGGCTTCGATTACAAATGGAATAAATTCTTCCGGTTTGTCCGCAATGTCAATGGTATCCATTTGCGATCGCGGGATCATGATATCGCGCACCTGCATTTCTGATACATGGAGTACGCCTTCAATCATGGTTAACGCATCAGCATCAAGCAGATCACGCTCATAAGCAGAATGAAGCAGGACGATCAGTTGCTCACGATCTTCCGGTTTACGCAGCAGCAAGGTACTGATACGTTCAAACCAGTTACTTTTAGACGCAGGATCATTCATGAAAAAATATTTGTGGAAAATGTTGAAATAACTTCATACCAAAAAGAAACAAACAATAACCAGGCATATCGTCTTATTTTTTAATGGAAAAACGGCTTTATGCATCGGTATACGGATTGGCAAATCCAAGCTGAGTCAGAATATCGATTTCGAGTGCTTCCATTGTCGCGGCTTCAATGTCGTTCAAGTGATCGTAACCTTGCAAGTGAAGCAGCCCATGAACGGTAAGATGCGCATAATGCGCTTCCAGCCTTTTTTGCTGCTGCACGGATTCAGCATAAATAACCGGTGCGCATAGTGCGATATCACCGCGCAGCAACGCGCCCTCCTCATAAACAAACGTCAGTATATTGGTAGCGGTATCTTTACCACGGAACCGACGATTAAGTGCCTCACTTTCTTGCTGGTCGATAAGCCGTATTGTGATCTCTGCCGGTTTTTGCAGCGCAGTTCTGGCCCACCCAGTAAAATGCCGTTTACTTGGCAACCCATCGTTGTCCACTGCATATTGCACTGTCAGAACCAAATCACCTTTAGCCCGCATGAGTATCAGAGGCTCTGCTGATTGGCAGTATGCTTTTCATACGCATTTACAATTCGTTGTACCAGCGGATGACGCACCACATCATCTGTTTTGAAATGTGTAAACGCTATTCCTCGAATATTGTTTAATACTTGCTCTGCTTCAATTAAACCGCTTTTCTGGCTTTTGGGAAGATCAATCTGAGTGGTATCACCCGTAATGACCGCTTTGGAACCAAATCCAATCCGGGTCAAGAACATTTTCATCTGTGCGGGGGTCGTATTTTGTGCCTCATCCAGAATGATAAAAGATTGATTAAGTGTCCGGCCGCGCATAAAAGCCAAGGGGGCGATCTCAATTGCACCCCGCTCAAACTGCTTTCCGGTTTTTTCGAACCCCATCAGCTCGTATAACGCATCATAGAGCGGTCGTAAATAAGGATCAACTTTTTGAACCATATCTCCTGGCAAAAACCCCAAGTTCTCTCCTGCTTCTACTGCAGGGCGTACCAGAATAATTCTGCCAACTGCTTCTCGCTCCAAGGCATCCACAGCACTGGCAACCGCCAGATAGGTTTTACCCGTCCCTGCAGGGCCGATTCCAAAAGTAATATCATGTGCTTGAATTTGCTGTAGATAATCTGCTTGACGTGGTGTGCGGCCTGGAATATGACCACGGCGGGTAATGAGTTGCAGAGGAGGCGATGGGTGAGGCCGGATTGACCGTTCCGGTTGCGATTGACGCCCGGTGGCAAGGTGCTTGATTTCAATCAGGCCAAGCTGAATCTGCTCGGTACTGATATGCTGGCCGGATTGATCGTAGAAGTTCCTAAGTGCCTGCGCCGCAAGCTGCATTTGATCTGCAGCACCGTACAGGCTGAAATGCTCCCCACGATGAGAAATTTCTACATCAAGCGTGTTTTCTATCTGCTTGAGGTTTTCATCCAGCGCACCACAAAGGTTAGCCAAACGTTGATTATCAGCAGGCGAAAAAGATATTTCTATGGGTTCAGGTTTCAATTAGTTTTCTGGGTATCTCTAAAAATCCATATTTCGTTACAATACATCATTATCCACAAAAAATATCTCACCAAATATCAATAACATGCTGCATCAATATTTTTTGTTCTTGCCTCTGTGAAGCACAATTTCATTACAAACTTCCAGAACCAGGTTGGACTGGCAGGGCAATCGGGCTTAAATTATCTTGACTTTTAAGTTTGATTGTTAATCATAAGGTTAAAGGTGTCGAGA
>JAVVEX010000137.1:0-3809 GCA_032251195.1 Nitrosomonas sp. | reverse complement strand
CCGAGATCTTTACCAACAGGTTACACCGCTTCCTTCTCCCTTGTCATACACCAGAAATGATCATAGCTCAATATTTTTTGTTCCCGCCCCATCTTGTTTGAAACCCTGAATTTTTAGAGATGCCCTTCATAACAAATCTTCATAAATTTTATTTGCTTACTTGTAACCGCTGCCCGTCTTGAGTAAAACGCACCACTAAACTGGTGAGGCTGGATTCTGACAGATGCCCCGATAAATTAATTTGTGCAATAGCAGCCGATATACCCTCTATAATTCAACAATAAATTTTTATAACACAACCCGAATTCCTTTCTTTTGATGCTATTACGCTGGTTTTTCCGCTCTGTGCTGGCCGCGCTGGCCTTGGGTCTGATTGCTGTTTTATTGCTGGTTTTTGCTGCACTGGTGATATTGCCGGGCTTGCCGTCACTGAATACGTTGACGGATTACCGCCCACAAATACCGCTGCGCATCTACAGTGCGGAAGGACTGCTAATTGGTGAGTTTGGTGAAGAACGCCGTGAATTCGTCAAAATCGATGCGGTGCCTGTCTCCCTGAAGCAGGCCATTCTATCTGCGGAAGACGATCGTTTTTACCAGCACTATGGCGTTGACTTCATCGGAGTTTTGCGCGCGATACATTCCAACTTTACCGCTGGCGGCATTCGTCAGGGTGCCAGTACCATCACCATGCAGGTGGCGCGCAACTTCTTTCTGACTAAGGAAAAAACCATGACGCGCAAATTCAGTGAAGCGTTGCTGGCATTTAAAATAGAACACTCTCTTGGAAAGGATCGTATTCTTGAGCTTTACATCAATCAAATTTACCTGGGACAGCGAAGCTATGGATTTTCTGCCGCCGCCAGAACCTATTTTGGAAAACCGCTCTCCCGGATCAATCTGGCGGAAGCGGCAATGCTGGCGGGACTCCCCAAAGCACCTTCCCGTTATAACCCAATAACCGATTTCAAGCGCGCACAGAGTCGGCAGCAATATGTACTCAATAGAATGCACGAGCTGGGGCACATCTCTGCTGATGAATTAAATCTGGCAAAGCAAACCACGATTGCCCTTTACCGCCCGGTAAAGGTTTTTGCCATGCCGGCGGATTACATCTCGGAAATGGCACGCCGGGTAATCTATCAGCGTTATCAAGAGGATGCCTATACGCGAGGCATCAAGGTATATACGACTATCACGAAGCCTGATCAGGACGCCGCCTATCGCGCCTTGCGCAAAGGGGTGCTCGAATATGATGAGCGCCATGGTTATCGCGGCGCGGAAGCCTTTGTCGGCCTGCCTAAAACAAGCGAACAGCAAAAAAAGATATTAACCAGATTCAATGATTACGATGACTTGTTGGCCGCGCTGGTCTTGACTGCCAGCAGCAATGCCATCGAAGCCATACTCAAAAGTGGGGAGATCGTCAAACTGACGGGCAGCAGCCTGAAATTTGTACAGAAATTTTTAAGCAAGGCATCCGGGAGTACGGATAAACAGATACGCCCTGGCGCGCTGATCCGGTTGAAAAAATCCGAAAAAGGCGAATGGCGAATTTCACAGTTACCTGAAGTTGAAGCTGCGCTGGTTGCCATGGATCCCAATAATGGGGCAATCCGCGCGCTGGTAGGAGGCTTTGATTTCGGGATGAATATGTTTAATCATGTAACGCAAGCCTGGCGCCAGCCGGGATCCAGTTTCAAGCCATTCATTTACTCGGCATCGCTGGAAAAAGGATTTACCGTGGCGACTATTATCAACGATGCGCCATTATTTCTGGGGCGCGACCAAACCGGCGGCAAGCCCTGGGAACCCAAAAATTTTGATGGTAAATTCAGCGGGCCCATCAGAATGCGTACCGCGCTAACCCATTCAAAGAATCTGGCATCGGTTCGCATTCTGCAATCAATCACCCCGCGCTATGCGCAGGACTATATCAAGCGTTTTGGTTTTGATGAATCGCGACACGCGCCAGTGCTGCCGATGGCGCTCGGCTCAGGTTCAGTGACACCGATGCAGATGGCTGCCGGCTATGCTGTTTTTGCAAACGGCGGCTCCCAGATTCACCCCTATTTCATTCAGAGAATCGAGGATGGTCGTGGCAATGTATTACAGCGGGCACCTTCCGTCATTGCCGGTAAAAATGCCAAAAGGACGATCGACCGGCGCAATGCTTTCCTGATGAGCAGCATGATGCAGGACGTTATTCAGCGGGGCACAGCCACGCGCGCAAAAGTGATTGGCCGCCAGGACATTGCCGGCAAGACCGGCACTACCAGTAATTATGTGGATGCCTGGTTCTGCGGTTACCAAAAAAACCTGGTCGCTGCCGTGTGGATGGGATTTGATGACCCTCGTTCAATGGGGCGTAATGAAACCGGCGGACGCGCAGCATTACCGATATGGATAGACTACATGAACGTTGCGCTGAAGGAGATTCCCGTTGAAAAAAATACCCTGCCAGAAGGCATTGTTGTCGCAAGAATCAATTCCGAAACCGGTATGAGAGACCGGGATGGAACTCTCAACGAATATTTCTATCACGAACAGCTTCCACCTGAGACCGACTATTTCTTTCGTGACTTTGAAATCGATGATCAGGTGGAGAGTCAACTTTTCTAGGTACTTGGTTCAATATATTGAGATGTCAAGATAGAGAACTTGGTAGCGACACAAAATCTAGTGGCATATCTTGACACTCCTCAGGTGAGAACTGCCAGTCATGGATGTCGATTATTGACAACTCATGTACTTGTTGCCTGGATTCGCCCAGGATATAAATGCTAAAGCTCAGCATTGCTCGAAGAACTTGGTAATGACGCGTTTCCGCACGTTGCTGGATTCCATGCCGTTGTCAAATCGGCAGACTCTTCTTTATCAGTGGCAGATGTGACTGCGTGGATTATGAGCACAGGCAGCATGCCGGTAACGATTAATTTACCGAGTGTCGGTAATCAAGCCGGCCGTAGTGGCCGGCATGCACAGCACTTTCTGCAAAATTGGCAAGGACACCTGATGGTTGATGACTATACTGGGTACAAAGCACTTTTTTCCGCAGCCACGTCGCCTTGTGTCGAATTGGCGTGCTGGGCGCATGCGCGGCGCAAATTCTTCGATCTGCACCAGGCCAATGCCAGCACGATGGCATGGGAAGCCGTGCAGCGCATCAGCGTCTTGTGCGCAATCGAAGCAGAAGGCAAAGACCTGAGCATCGAAGATCGTCTGCAACTGCGAGCAGATAAAAGCCTGCCCGCATTGCATGACTGGCTGATACAAACCCGTCGCCAAACCGCAAATGGCGGCGGCTCCGCCAAAGCACTCGACTACACACTCAGACGCTGGCCAGGTCTCATTCGCTACGCATAAACCGGCTTTCTTCCGATCGACAACAACCCGGTGGAGAACACCATCCGCCCGATCGCAATCGGTAAAAAGAATTGGCTATTCACCGGATCGGAACGTGCCGGCCAACGCGCTGCTGCCATTCAAACCTTGTTCGGTACCGCGCAACTCAACGAACTCGATCCCGCCGCACGGCTTGCAGACACACTCGCAAAACTACCAACCTGGCCAAATAATCGCATCGATGAATTGCTGCCGTTAACACCAGCGTTTATTCAATCACTCAAACGGCAGGAAGGATAGGCGGGAGCGCTGGACGGTTACGTTTCAATTCGGCCATGCGCGCCTTCATAGCTAACAGAGGTCACTGCCGGCGATAAAGATGACTTGAAAAAGGCTATGTCGCAATTAATTGTTGAATTGAGCGTCCAATGTGTATCGGTATGTAAAAAGAGGGGCGCACCATG
>JAVVEX010000136.1:0-3822 GCA_032251195.1 Nitrosomonas sp. | reverse complement strand
CAAGCAATTTTGCCAATTTTATGGTTCATAACATACTGTTTTAATGAATAATAAATTTAAGCCCGATTGCCCTGGCCGCAGAGCTGTTGTTGATCCCGAGCGGTTACTCAGATATCCGGGTCAGAATGGCTGTTTCTCTAGGATCCTTGAAATCCGCGCTGCCCTCGCTAAACAAACCAACAATCAGCTGTTCGCCACTTTGACGGATGCCAAAAAGATTGTTCTGTAACCAATTACGATTGATTGGTCTGGAAATAAATGAAGCATTTCCGGAGATAAATCCATACGACCAGTTGGCTGTCAAGTTGGGTACGATATCCCTCTCTCCAATATCGGGATGTCCCTCAGCAGGGCCGGACACAATTTGCGCGGTAAAATTATCTAAAGCATTACTACAACCTGAGCCGCCAGATCCAGTGCCCCGGATTGTGTAGAGCGAACGGCTGTCGTTTAGAATCGTCGGGCCTTCCAGCACATAGCAAACACCGCCTTGAGTCCTGTAAAGCCCGGTGCGGATGCTCGCGATTGTCTGCACGGGTTGAGATAACGCGACCGATGAGATTTCCTCGAACACAAACCCCTGATTGGGCAAAAAAGTAAATTTGAACGACGCATCATATAGCGTGGTCTGGTTGGTATCGGAATCCTTTACCGGGACGCGCAGCATATTGATGCTGCGCCCAGCGCCGATCACATGGCCAGAATGAAAATCAACACTCAGATTTGTACCAGGAATAACCTCCGATACAGCCGGCCCGGACAGCAGACCATAGACCATCGCAACCAGCAAGGCTGAAAACAGTTTATTCATTTTGCATGTTTCCTTTATTTTTGAGAGATACCCTCTACACGGTTTTATAGCGGGCGAAAAATATGTTAAACCATACTCCGCAACCCCGCAACCCCGCAACCCCGGGTGATGAGAGTTGTCATTTTTAAAAATTCAATATTTAAAACAATAGATTACTGATGAGGGTGCGGTTTTGGGCCATTTGGTTGATGACGCAGAGCAAGCACGTGGCGGCACACTGGCGCTCAAACGCCAGCCGGGGTGAACTCTGAGAATTCAAGGATGCAAACAAAAAGAGACGCGAGCAAAGAATGTTGACGCAGTATAGAGCGGATATGCAAAAAAAACCCTGCCGGGCGGCAGGGTAAAGGCCTCGTCAATGAAAGGAGAACAACAGTTACGGATGCCATCATAGTACGACACCCCGTCAATCATGACATTGAACAGAGCCGGTTTTATCCCCTATAACCTCGGAACATCTCTAAAAATTCCTATTTCGTTACAATACGCCGGTATTCACAAAAAATAGCTCCTTACCTGTCAATCACATGCCGCGTCAATATTTTTTGTTCTTGTCTCGTCTTGTCTTGTTTGAAGCGCTGCGTTTTTGGAGACGCCTCTAATTCCCGGCTATGGTCATGTGTTCAATCAGTAATGCGCCACATTGCCGGGAGCCTCGAATGATCACTTTATCGCCGACCGCGATGATATTGCGGAACATGGTTTGCAGGTTGCCTGCAATGGTGATTTCCTCGACAGGAAAGCAGATTTCGCCATGTTCCACCCAAAATCCAGCCGCACCCTGCGAGTAATCCCCGGTTACCAGGTTAACGCCATGGCCAAGCAATTCAGTCACCAATAGTCCTTTATCCATTTTTTTGAGCAATGCATCGAAAGCCAGCGGCTCGTCATTTTTCAGGATCAGATTATGATTGCCGCCGGCATTGCCGGTTGAGCGTAAATCCAGTTTTCGCGCGGTATAGCTGCTTAAAAAATAACCCTGAACAATGCCATTTTCCACGACATTGCGTGCTCGCGTGGCAACACCTTCATCGTCAAACGCGCGGCTTGCCAGCCCGCCGGGTAAATGTGGCAATTCGCTGATCTGAATGTTGTCTGGAAAGACCTGCTTGCCGATACTGTTCAGCAGGAAGGATGATTTTCGGTAGAGATTGGCGCCGCTGATGGCCTGGACGAAATAACCAATCAGGCTGGCGGCAATCGATGTGTCAAATAATACAGGTACTTCACAGGTCGCAATTTTTCTGGCGCCCAATCGCGCGAGACTCCGCTGGCCTGCCTTCTGGCCGATGGTGTCGATATGCTCAAGGTCATTCCTGGCGCGGGCTACGCTATACCAGTAATCGCGTTGCATGCCACCTTCATCCCCGGCAATCACTGCACAGCTGATGCTGTGACTGGATGACGGGTAACCGCCGACAAAGCCGAGACTGTTCGCATACATAAATTGCGACGCGCCGACGGATACGCTTGCTCCTTCGGAGTTGATGATGCGCTTATCAACCGCCAATGCTGCTGCTTCACATTGTTTTGCCAGTGTAATAGCCTGCTCGGCTGGTAATGACCAGGGGTGAAATAAATCGAGATCCGGAAAATTCGTTGCCAGCAAATCGGCTTCCGCCAGTCCGGAAGAGCGGTCTGCTGCCGTATAGCGTGCAATGGATAAAGCCGCCGAGACGGTTTCCTCGATCGCTTTGGGTGCGAAATCGCTGCTACTGGCATTACCCCGGTTCTGTCCAAGGTAGACTGTTACAGAGAGCCCTTTATCTCGCGTGTATTCAATGGTTTCCACTTCACCCATGCGTGCCGTGACATTTTGCCCACTTCCTTCGGAAATATAGGTTTCGCAAGCAGTTGCCCCACCTTTTTTGGCAAGCGCGAGAATGGTATCAGCAATGTTCCGCAGGGTTTCGATGGTACAAGCAAAAGTTTGCGCAGATTCAGTCTTGTTAATTGAATTATTCATAAAATTGGAAGTGGATAGCCGTTTGGGTGGCAATTACGTAAGCAATATTGCTTCAAAGCAGGTTATGATAGCAGTTTATTGAATATTGGCGCTGTGACTGCTCGTCAGAAACATAAAAATCAACTGCAACCGGATCAGGATCTGCCCAGCGATGGCGAAATCGATTCTGGCCCGAGCAAAACGCGCGTCAAACAGCAGATGCATGCTTTGCAGGCGCTGGGTGAACAACTGGTCAGGCTTGATCCAGAACAGCTCCGGCAGCTCGGTTTGCCGGATAGTTTGCTGGAAGCATTGCTGGAAGCGCGCCATATCAACAAATATGGCGCACGCAGGCGCCAGATGCAGTTTATTGGAAAATGGATGCGTGCGATCGATCCGCTGCCGGTTCAGGAAAAACTGGATGGGTGGCAACGATCGAGTGTCAGCCATACCGCTTGGTTACACCGCATCGAAAAATGGCGCGAACGCCTGTTGAGCGATGAAACCGCACTAACTGAATTTGCTGAAATCCATCCACAGGCAGATATTCAGCAATTGCGCACCATGTTGCGCAATGCACAGCAGGAGCGACTGGCCAATAAGCCTCCAAAAAATTTTCGGGCGTTGTTCAAGTTATTACGTGACATCATCCCGCAAAAATCCGGGTAAATGTCCGGCCACAATGATGAAAAAAAGAACCCTTTCCAGGAGAATGTACCAGATGCGTTTAAAGCTGTTTTCAGTCATGTTGTGTCTGATGGTATCGTTTGCGCCATTCAATCTGAGTGCGCAGACACCGGATGTCGCGCAATGCAGGGGATGTTTGTGCCCAGGTGATCCGTGCCGGTTATGTCCTCTGCCACTTGACAGCGCTGATCCGGTTCCGGATGACGAACCTCTGACCTGTCGTCGTATCCGTGAAACTGTCCCACCTATTTCGGATTTGCCTGGCAGTAATGAATATTTTGCCAGTCTGGACAAGGCAACATTGGCATGCGTCCGCAATGGCGGCGATGTTCTCAAAAACTCCAGCCGCTCGCCATTATTTCCCGCTCGTTTCTATTGC
>JAVVEX010000135.1:0-3948 GCA_032251195.1 Nitrosomonas sp. | reverse complement strand
TGATCTGCCGAGATCTTTACCAACAGGTTACACCGCTTCCTTCTCCCTTGTCATACACCAGAAATGATCATAGCTCCGGGAGCCATGTCACAATAACAAAAAGATGAGTCGACAGGAGCACCCTTAACTATTGGGATCTTTAAAAACTCGAATTGTAATTATCTGCTTTACGGATTGACTGTTTGTCCCGTTTTGTCGCAACAAACACCGTGATAATATTGCCTGACCTATTCGTTATGGTTACATCAACATTCTTCGCTTGCACATCAATAACTTAAAAACGATGCACATATAACAAAGAAATATTTTATTCAGGCATTCAGCGATATGCGATCTTGATTCGCGCCACTGAGATTGTAATCTATCTCGGCTTGTTTGCAGGCAGCAAAATGCGCGTTGCCCAGATGATTGATGATGACGTTCGATAGTGTCGTATTATCTTTCTGGGCTAAATCAATCAGAATTTGCCAGGCGCGATCGCTCAAACTGATGGTTTTGAGTGGTGATGCCTGCCGGATTTTCTCTTGCAGATCACGTGCGGTTGAGATGGCTTGCCTGAGTTGTTCCCATTGCGCGTCATTCAACCATTTTGCACACCAGGCATTGATCGCATCTGGATCAACTATGTTATCCAGATAGTCCTGTTTCGCGACCAGTTGTCGTTGCTTATCACCTTCAATCCATTGTGGTTCTGCATTGAGCCTTTGCTCGACAAAGGCAATAGCCACACGCCGGTCTTGCCGCCGGATAACATATCGGTTCGCTTTCATTTCAACATCCTCTTTTATTTTTTCAAGGAAGCGCTACAAAGTGCGCAGCGTGCAATCACTTATGCAGAGCTCTCCCAACCAAAGCAAAGACCGTCTCTAAAACTTTAAATTTTTAGAGATGCCCTGAAAATAACAGCTTACAGTTTAATAGTACAAGGGAATCTCACTTGAATGCAATGTTAATTCCTATGCCTGTATCGTTATTTGTCACAGTTAAGTTGATTGGTGGTGTCTCTGTCACCCCTGGTTCTGGCTATAGAGTATTACTCACAACTCTCGGCCAGTTCAAAAAAGACCATTCCCTGCCCCTAAAACCGAATTCACGTCTCCGTTGATGTTGATACCTGCGTGATTGTCGCGTCATTGACCCAGGGCATTACCTTATCAAAGGCTTTATCTCCATCTTCACAAGGAACACCATGTGGTTTTAGGCCAGAAAAATCATAGCGTTTAATATCCGCCAGATGGGAGAGTTGAATGTTTTGCAATGCGGTAAACATGGTTTCCAGTCTGCCGGGAAATCTTTTATCCCATTGCTGCATCATTTCCTTGATTACCTGACGCTGCAGATTTGGCTGAGATCCACACAAATTGCAAGGAATAATTGGAAACCTGACAATTTCAGCAAATGCTGCCAGATCCTTCTCTCTACAATATGCAAGTGGACGAATTACGATATGGCTGCCATCATCACTAACCAATTTGGGTGGCATTGCTTTCAGTTTTCCACCATAAAAAATGTTGAGGAAAAAGGTTTCCAGGATATCATCCCGATGATGCCCCAGCGCGATTTTGGTTGCACCCAGCTCACCGGCAACCCGATAGAGCACACCTCTGCGTAAACGGGAGCAAAGGCTACAAGTAGTCTTTCCTTCTGCAATGACACGCTTGACCACGCTATAGGTATCCTGCTCAACGATACGGAAGGGAATACCCATTTCAGTAAGATATGCCGGCAACACCTGGTCGGGAAACCCCGGTTGCTTCTGATCGAGATTGACTGCAATCAGCTCGAAATCGAATGGTGCATGCGCTTGCAGATTACGCAGAATCTCGAGTAGCGTATAGCTATCCTTCCCCCCGGACAGGCATACCATCACGCGGTCACCACGCTCGATCATGTTGTAATCTGCAATTGCTGTCCCAACCAGGCGCCGCAACCGCTTACGCAACTTGTTTGCGTTATATTCCAGTTTTCTGGAAGATGCTTCTACAACCATGAAATCTCCTGACAGGTGTGAATAAATGGCAACCCGGAAAACTGGCAATTATCGGTAAAGCAGCAATAGCGACGGTCTCGCGGGAACATTCGAATGCTTTCATTATCGAAGAAACAGAAGGTAGTAAAATCTTATCTGTTTATTATGGACGGAGGGTATATGCAAAACCAGGCATGTGTCGTACTAATAGCTCTATTTCTGACTTCCTCGATTGCTCATGCGGAAAAACAGGATTATAACAATACAGCAACGGGCAAACCAGGCAATGTAGAAGACATTTCGCGCACCATCAGTATCGAAGCATACGAATATCGTTTTGCGCCATCCGAGATAACCGTTAAGCAAGGAGAAACCATCCGGTTCATCGTCAGCAATACGGGCGAAAAAAGACATGAAATGATGATAGACACCTTGGCGCATCTCAAGGAACATGCAAAAATGATGCGCTCGCACCCGGAAATGCAACATAACGATTCAAATCAGATCACGCTTTATCCGGGTGAGCAAAAAGAACTGATATGGCAATTCACTCAGACTGGCATAATTGATTTTGCTTGCCCGATACCAGGCCATTTTAAGGGTATGCGCGGCAAGATTTTTGTGGAGGAAATATGAAAACGGAACGATTTGATACTTTTGTAAAATCCACGCTAATGGCGGCCATTTTGGCCATCCTCCCTGCGCATGGAAACGCCAACCAGACAGTAGAAGTCTACAAAAGTCCAACCTGTGGCTGTTGTGCAAAATGGGTGACGCACCTGGAGTCTCACGGCTTTACCGTTAATACCCATAATGTTGGCAATCAGAAAATACGTGCACAGGCTGGCATCATTCCCAGTCTTGGCTCATGCCACACAGCAACGGTCGATGGGTACACCATCGAGGGACATGTACCAGCAGAGGATATCAAGCGCCTGCTTAAAGAAAAACCCCGTGCCGTGGGACTGACGGTTCCGGATATGCCGCACGGCTCTCCCGGAATGGAAACCGGGCGCGTCGATCCGTATAACGTGCTACTGATTAGAAAACCGGACGATCCTCGCAGTGCAACCACCATTTACAGCCGACATGGCATATCGCAATCTTCCAGCGTTGTTCAACCATCCACAAGCAGTTCACCGGGCTCAGTGTTACGGATAAAATAATGTTTCTCAACAAACTTATATCTTTACCATTACTCTTGGGCGTGGCGGCCTGCTCAGAACAGCCTGCCACGCATCCAGCCGACACGTTAGATCGAATTCTGGGAAATACTCAGTCCAAGCAAACAGTCGCACGTAATTTTAACTCTGAACAAATTACGCGTGGACAAGCCATTTTTCAAAAAAACTGTTCCGGCTGCCATGGTGAGAATGCGGAGGGAACTGCAGACTGGCGCAAACCGCTCGATAACGGCAGATACCCTCCACCGCCATTGAATGGCACCGCTCACGCGTGGCATCACTCTACCGAGGAGCTGAAACATTTCATTCTTAATGGAGGCCCACCCGGAGAAGGACGCATGCCAGGTTTGGAAGAAATCCTGATAGATCAGGATATTGACGATGTATTGGTATGGATAAAATCATTATGGTCAGATGAGATTTATCACGTCTGGTATACCAGAATCGAAAATCGCTAATGACATAAGGGCGTCTCTAAAAATTCAGAGTTTTAAACAAGACAAGGTAAGAACAAAAAATATGGACGCAGCATATGATCGACATGCAAGGAGATATTTTTTGTGAATAACGACGTATTGTAACGAAATATGGATTTTTAGAGATACCCATAATTCAGCAGTAAATCGATCAGCAGATTCCCTAATCGGAAGATTCGTATTGCAGTTTAGTGATGAACCATGATGTAAGACAAGACAAGACAAGACAAGACAAGACAAACTAGCTTGCTCTTACTCGGGCAGCTAGACCGTTACACCCATTTTAATTACCGTTTCACAGATGCAACCACATTTTTGA
>JAVVEX010000134.1:0-3953 GCA_032251195.1 Nitrosomonas sp. | reverse complement strand
CATCACTGACAGCGACATGCGCACCAAAGGAATAACTCAGGTTGTTTGCAGAAATTGCCGGATAAGGATCAATCTGATTCACGCCATCAATAATACTCATTTGTGTAAAAATACCATAGAAAGTCTGTTTTGATCACAACAAGGCAATATTATGAAATCACTCTTAAAAATATCAGCCAATTTTTTCTGCCAGGAAATATGCTACAGTGTGCCAAAAACGCAACACCTGTGTTTGACAACAATGAATGGATCAAACCATAATCCGTGCCAGCGATACTTATAAAGATGTTTTGCGAATTACGATGAGAAGCAGGTCATGTCAGCGCTGATTCCGGGGCGAGGATATGACAGGTCAAGAAAATATTTTCTATTCATAAAAGGACAATAGCATGAAAAAGATTATGTTAACGAAGAAATATCTAATCGGCGCGGTCGTCATTCCGACGTTGTTTTCCAGTGTAGTGCTGGCACATTACGAGACTGGCGTGGCTGACAGACAAGGCTTTAGTCAGGCTGAAAAAACAGAAGCATACGCCGTTGATGATAATGGCGTGGTTGCCAGAAATTCGAGTGGCTTATGCTGGCGCGCCGGCTACTGGACCCCGGCCATGGCAATCTATGAATGTGATCCGGATCTGGTCAAATTGCCGGAAAAAGTTGTAGCAGCACCAGCACCGGAACCAGTGCCAATAACCGAGCCGGAAAAAGTATCTTTCTCTGCTGATGCATTGTTTGACTTTGATAAAGCAATATTGAAGCCGGAAGGCCAACAAGCTTTGGATGCTTTTGCAAGTAACCTGCAAGGCGTGAATTACGATTTAATTATCGCTGTCGGCTATACTGATCGCATTGGTTCCGAAGCCTACAATAAAAAGCTTTCCGTCAGACGCGCCGAAGCAGTTAAAAGCTACCTGGTTTCACGAGGAATCAACCCAGATCAAATATTTACCGATGGTAAGGGCAAAGCAAATCCTGTTACTGGAGATACTTGCAGAGGTGTACGCGCAACCAGGAGTCTGATTAGCTGCCTGGCTCCTGATCGCCGCGTGGAGCTAGAAGTAGCGGGTACCAGATAATACATTTGATACGCCATAGCGAAACAAAAAAGCCCTGCCTTTGTGCGGGGCTTTTTTGTTTTTAAGCATTCATCATGAGGGCGTCTCTAAAAATTCAGGGTTTTAAACAAGATGATGCAAGAACAAAAAAATATTGATGCAGCATATGATCGACAGGTAAGGAGATATTTTTTGTGAATACCGACGTATTGTAACGAAATATGGATTTTTAGAGATGTCCATGAATAAGCATATTGTTGACACGCTGCTTAAGCCTCGCTGGATCATTCCAGTAGAGCCGGAAGATATCCTGACAGAACATACCATCGCGATCAATAATGGCTTGATTGAGGCCATTCTACCAAGCAGTGAGGCCGACTCACGCTACTGCTCATCCAATCACGTAACACTTGAAAATCATGCGGTGATGCCAGGCCTGATTAACTTGCACACCCATGCCGCCATGACGCTCATGCGCGGAATGGCAGATGATCTGCCGTTGATGACATGGCTCAAAAATCATATCTGGCCAGCCGAATCCAGACATGTTGATATTCGCTTTGTACGGGAAGGAACCTTGCTGGCCTGTGCCGAAATGATCAAGGGTGGCATCACCTGCTTTAACGATATGTATTTCTTTCCACAGGCTGCCGCCGATGCTGCTCTGGAATGTGGAATCAGAGCAGGAATCGGGTTGGTTGTCATAGACATGCCAAGTGTTTATGCTGATAATGTTGATGGTTATATCAACCAGGGATTAACGATTCGGGATCATTTTTCGCACCAACCATTGCTCACCTTTTGTCTCGCCCCTCATGCACCCTACTCCGTTAACGACCAGACCCTTGCCAGAATCATGGTACTGGCAGAACAGCTTCAGTTACCTGTTCATATGCATTTACATGAAACTGCGGATGAAATTAAAAATAGCCTGACAGAAAATGGTATGCGTCCATTAATGCGACTACATCAACTCGGCCTCGTCAGCCCCAACTTGATCGCAGCACACATGATCCATTTGACTGATGCCGAGATTGAATTGTTTGGTGTCCATGGCGGACATATCGCGCATTGTCCAACATCAAACCTGAAGCTGGCCAGTGGGATAGCCCCTCTTCAGCGACTGCTGGAACAGGGAATTAATGTCGGTATCGGCACGGATGGCGCAGCCAGCAATAATCGCTTGGATATGTTTGCAGAAATGCGATTGGCCGCACTTCTCGCGAAAGGATATAGTCAAAATGCCGAGGCTGTTCCTGCTCGCCAGGCTTTACGTATGGCAACATTAAATGGCGCCAGAGCAATGGGCCTGGATCACATCACAGGCAGTCTTGTATGCGGCAAGGCTGCTGACATTACGGCAATTAATTTTTCGTCATCATCACTTGCACCCTGCTTTGACCCAATTTCTCATATTGTCTATGTGGGAGGGCGTGAACAAGTCAGTCATGTTTGGGTAAACGGACGACTATTGCTCAATGATGGAGAGCTTGTTACGCTCAATGAAGCGGCAATAGTGAATCAGGCGATATGTTGGCAAAGTCATCTTTCCAGTTAATTTTGAAGGAGCAATAGAACACATGAAAGAGAATAGTGAAATTAACGCAGATCCGCTAGAACTCGAGAAATTCAGCCAGCTGGCTCACCGCTGGTGGGATCCGCAAAGTGAGTTCAAGCCGTTACATGAAATAAATCCTCTCCGTCTGGACTATATTGACGAAATCGCCCACATAAATGGGAAAGCAGCCATAGATGTTGGATGCGGTGGCGGCATCCTGTCCGAAGCGATGGCTGCCAGAGGCGCGATCGTAACGGGTATCGATCTCAGTGATAAAGCGCTAAAGGTTGCAGAATTACATTTACTCGAAAGTAAACATCAAGTAGATTATCGTAAAATTACAGTGGAATCCATGGCAGTCGAGAGACCTCATTACTACGATGTGGTCACTTGTATGGAAATGCTTGAGCATGTGCCCAATCCAGCCAGCGTCATCCAATCGTGCGCACGACTTGCCAAACCAGGTGGATGGGTGTTTTTTTCCACATTAAACCGTAATCTCAAATCCTATCTGTATGCGATTATTGGGGCGGAATATATTCTAAAATTATTACCACGTGGAACACATGAATACGCAAGATTTATAAAGCCAGCTGAATTGGCTCGCATGGCGCGCACGGCTGGACTGACAGACACAAAAATTATTGGCATGACCTATAACCCTGTTACCAAAATTTACATCCTGGAAAATGATACCAGCGTCAATTACATTATGGCATTCCGCGCCTGATCGATGATTAAAGCTGTTTTATTCGATCTGGATGGGACCATTGCCGATACAGCACCTGATCTTGGTTATGCGTTGAACCGACAACTGGCATTACACGGCAGGCAGCCCATTTTATCCGAACAAATACGTACTGAAACATCAAATGGTGCAAGAGGACTACTTAAACTTGGTTTCGGAATCGCTCCTAATGATAGCGAATATGAGATGATGCGTGAGGAATTTCTTGCGCTATATGCCGAAAATTTATGCAAAGAAACGCAACTGTTTTCAGGAATATCAGAAATACTGTCCGAGCTGGAAGCAAGATTGATTCCCTGGGGAATCGTTACCAACAAACCATCACGATTTACTGTGCCTCTACTGCAGGCTCTTGAATTAAAACAACGTGCTGCTGTCATTATCAGTGGTGACGACACCGCTCACAACAAACCCCACCCAGAACCATTGCTAGCCGCATGTCTAAAAATAAATATTCAACCCCAAAATTGCCTTTATTTAGGCGACGATCTGCGTGATGTGCAGGCAAGTCGCGCTGCGAGCATCATGCCTATTATCGCTGGCTATGGTTATCTTGGCAACCACAGCCGCCCGGACACATGGGGAGCAGACG
>JAVVEX010000133.1:0-4018 GCA_032251195.1 Nitrosomonas sp. | reverse complement strand
TCGCTTACAATTGCGAGAATAAATCGTAACCCACTGATACCGCAAGTGTTTTTATCAAACGTCAACAGGCCCTAGGGATACCCTTAGAAAAATTCATTTTTATTCAAATAACGCCACTTCCCCTCAGGCAGATCTGCCAGTCTGACCTGACCGATGCGCACGCGCTTCAAGCCAGTTACCTGTAGTTCCACCAGCTCACACATGCGCCGGATCTGGCGTTTTTTGCCTTCCTGTAAAATAAAACGCAGTTGGTCCTGATTTAAACGGCTGACTTTTGCCGGCTTAAGACGCTGCCCGTCAAGCTGCAAGCCATGGTTGAGCAAGGCCAACCCGTTATTCGTTAATGTACCTTGAATGCGAACCAGATACTCTTTCTCGATCACCGAGCCTTCACCAATCAATTGACGGGCAATGCGTCCATCCTGGGTAAAAACGATCAGTCCTTGTGAATCTATGTCAAGCCGACCAGCCGGAGCAATATGGTTGAGATGTTGCGGGAGAAATCGGGCCGTTGCGGGATCAGGACAATATTGTGAGCGACCATTGACTAGGCTGATAGCGGGCAGATAACCTTTTTCCGGCTGGCCGGACACATAGCCGACTGGTTTATGCAGCAGAATCGTTACCAGGCTTTCCTGTTCGGCACGTGCAGCTGTGTCGAGCGTGATGGACTGTGAGGGATAAATCTTGATTCCCAACTCACTCATCGATTGGCCGTCAACATAAACACGGCCCTGCTCGATAAAGCGATCTGCTTCACGGCGGGAACACAGTCCCCGCATCGACATTAATTTGGAGAGACGTATTTTCTCCACAATCCTTCAGGAACGGGATGAATCGTGCTGACTGACCGCCTGGTCTTCCGGCGGGAAAACCGGTGGCTTCGCAATCGAATCCAATTCAAGATGCAGCGCGGCTTTTGCCAGCATGTGCGCGCTTACCGGTGCGGTCATGAAGAGAAACAAAGCCACCAGCACTTCATGCAAACTGATACTTTGTTCGATCAGGCTGAAATAGAGCGCAGAGGCAATCAGCAGGCTGCCAACGCCAAGCGTGGTCGCTTTGGTCGGGCCATGCAGACGAGTATAAAAATCCCTCAGACGAGCAAGTCCCAGGGAACCGATGAATGCGAAAACCGCGCCGATGATGATCAGCAGAGAAATTAAAAATTCGAGCATAGGTGGCTCCTTTCGTTATTCGATAATATCGCCACGCAGCAAGTATTTGCATACTGCCACCGTGCCGACGAACCCCATCACTGCAATCAATAATGCTGCTTCAAAATAGAGCGGACTACCAAGATGAATGCCAAGCAGAATCAGCAACGCAATCGTATTGATATAGAGCGTATCCAGTGCGAGCACCCGATCCGGCAGGCTGGGGCCGCGCAACAACCGCCAGAAACTAAACGCTACCGCGAGCGTCATCAGCGTCAATGCAATCATGACTGCAATCGTAATCATTTTTCAAAAATCTCCTTCAATGGGGCTTCATAACGCGATTTAATGATCGCAATCAGCGCATCGGGCTCGGTTTCATTCAAGGCGTGCACCAGCAGGTAGCGATGATCGGGTGACACACGTGAAGATACCGTGCCCGGCGTCAGGGAAATGACATTGGCGAGAAAACTGATCGCCATATCAGATGTGACATCCAGCGGAATCGTCACAAACACAGGGTGCAAGCATTCCGGCTTACCCAGAATCAGGCGTGCAACCGTTAAATTTGCCAGTACGATATCCAGCAGAAAAACTCCCAGGAATTTCAGCAGCAGGAGTGGTCGATAAATACGAATCTGTTCTGGCCAGAACTGAATGGTCAATCGCGGCAATACCCAACCAAGAAACAGTCCAAGCATGATTTGTCCGGGCGCGATGCTATTAACCAGTAATAGCCAGATCACCGTCAACGTCGGCGTTAGCAGTGGATGCGGCAGAAAACGTCGCATTAGGCTGGTTCCTCCATCGGCAAAACTGCGCGGATATACCCTGCTGGTTGCAACAATTGCTCAGCAGTCAACTGCAGATAGCCACTCACCGGCCCTGCCAGCAAAACCAGTAACAGGCATAGACTCAATAAACCGACGATCGGGGCAGTCTCGGCAAAAATAGTGCTGGTTGTCATGTTTGCGGGTGCCGGTGGTTCTCCCTGTGCTTTATAAAACAGCAAGCTGCCGCTGCGTGCCAACGCAATCAACGCCAACAGGCTGGTAATCAATATCACGGCCATGATCCACGCAAGCTGCGGGTGCGCCAACGCCGCGCGTAAAATCATGAATTTTCCAATAAAGCCTGATAACGGCGGCAACCCCGCCAGCAACACTGCCGTGACAAAAAACAGCCCACCCAGCCATCGTGCATGCTGAATTGGCGGCGCGGGTTCAAACTTGTCTGCCAGCGCGCCACGCCGGTCTGCAATGCTGTTGGTGAGCAAGAAACAGGCGGCTGCCGCAAAGGTGGAATGCGGCAAATAATACAAGCCTGCTGCGATACCTGCCTCGGTATTGAGCCCTACGGCGGTCAGCAGTGAACCAACAGAAGCAATGACCAGATACGCAGTTTGCTGACGCAATCCAGTACTTGCCACCACACCTGCCATGCCGACCAGTAGCGTCAGCAACGCCATCGGCAGTAACCAGGGTTCAATCAGGTTGGCTGCGAATCCGCCTTGCGCGCCAAAAAGCAACGTATAGATACGTAAAATACTGTAGACGCCCACCTTGGTCATGATGGCAAACAATGCTGCAACCGGAGCCGATGTATGGGCATACGCGGATGGCAGCCACAAATAAAGCGGAACCAGCGCCGCTTTCAGCGCAAATACACCAAATAATAATAACCCAGCGGCTTTGATCAGGGGAGCCTGCTCTTGCGGCATCGCAGCGATTCTGGTTGCCAGATCCGCCATGTTGAGTGTGCCCAACAAACCGTAAAGAATTCCGACCGCAAACAGGAACAGAGTGGAACCGACCAGATTGATCACAACAAAATGCAATCCGGCTTTGGTTCTCAATCTGCCGCCCCCATGCAATAGCAGGCTATAGGATGCAATCAGTAGAATTTCGAAAAAAACAAATAAATTAAATAAATCCCCGGTCAGAAAAGCGCCGTTCAGGCCAAACAGCTGCAACTGGAACAACGCATGAAAATGATGTCCGTTGCTATCGATCCCATTCAAGGCATACAGCAGGGAAAACAAGGCAACCAGCGCGGTAATCAACAACATCCAGACAGCAAGGCGATCCGCCACCAACAAAATACCGAAAGGGGCTGGCCAGTTACCAAGGGAATACGTCAAAATATTTCCGTTACTGACCTCGGAGAGCAATCCAGCCGCCAGAATAACCTGCAACAGGATCGACAATATGTTCACGCTGCGTTGCAATACCAGGCTTTTCCTGTGCAGCAGCACCAGCATGATACCTGCCAGCAGTGGCAGCAATACCGGGGCGATTATGGAATGCGCCATCATAGCTTATGGATCCCATCTACATGATCATTACCGGTTTCCTTGTAGGTTTTGAGTGCCAGCACAATCACAAATGCGGTCATGGCGAAACTGATCACGATTGCAGTCAGCACCAGTGCCTGCGGAATCGGGTCGGCGTAGGTTTCCCTGGCTTGCGCGATAACAGGCGGCGCGCCGATTGTGAGCCGACCCATCGCCAACAAAAAGATATTTGCCGCATAGGACAAAAATGTCAGTCCCAGCACGACTGGAAAAGTACGTTCACGCAGTGTCAGATAAACGCCGCAGGCCGTCAGCGTGCCAATAATAATTGCAACCAATGCTTCCATGAATGTGTTGTGGATTGAAATTTGAAGTACCGCTTTTGAAGTTGCCAGTGCAACTTGCCGGAGCATGAAGAATACCTCATACGAGGCACTAAATCCAGACGCTTTGCGTGACTTGCAGAGAACAACCCGAGAACCCCTTGCTGAGAGCTATAGTCAAATCTGGTGTATGGAGAATCAAGCGGCTACCTGTTTTTGATCTCCATTTTGTTTAATACCGTTAA
>JAVVEX010000132.1:0-4018 GCA_032251195.1 Nitrosomonas sp. | reverse complement strand
CACACCAACTTTCTGTTTTTTATCAGCTCTTGGGAAAACAAGGCAATTTCAACAATTAATTGTGACATAGCCTTTTCATTCGTAATCGTTTTGCACAGTTTCGAGCTGGTCAAAAAAAATAATTCCGGCATGTTCTGTCTGCCGGATAAACGAAATATCGACCGCTTTTGCAAGCTGTGCCAGTATCTTTCCGCGCATCAGGATAAATTCAGGACAACACTGTTTTCCGAACTCGATCCGGCAGCCATACCGCAAACAGGTTCGGTCAACAGATTGCGATCGCGTGTCCACCATACTGCTGGACGTTATGTCGAGCAGGTACTCACCAGGTTTAATTAATGGAAATTTGGTCCAGGCAAACCATCGACTTTACCGTTAGGCTGGGAGAAATCAAGCTGTTGAGCTGGCAATTGACTGCCCGTGTGCTGAAAACTCATTTTACCCGGTTGCCATCCATCCCCGTTATTCCATCAGAATTATCCGAATGGTTTGATGAGTCGCTGGATGTGGTCGTGACCCGCTCCCACCCTGTGGAAGCCCCTCTGCCTAAAATCAGCATACTTCCGCAAGCCATCCGGTATGTTCCAGCAAGCTATCAGCGATACTGGGTTTCGATGGAAGATACGTTTGACGCTTACCTGAAAAAGTTTTCCGCTAAATCGCGAAATACACTCATGCGGAAAATAAAGAAATTTACAGAATTTTCTGGCGGCGAGATAGATTGGCGGGAATACAGAAAACCAGATGAAATGCAGATATTTCATCAACTGGGGTTGGAAGTCTCGCGTAAAACCTACCAGGAACGGCTGCTTGATTGTGGACTTCCGGCCGAACAGTCGTTTCTGGACAAAATTATTGAGCTGGCAAAGGAGGATAACGCTCGGGGATACATCCTTTTTTACCAGGAAAAACCGGTAGCGTATATCTTTTGCCCCATTCAGGAAGGTGTCGCGCTATATGAATACGTCGGACATGATCCGGACTATCAACGGTGGTCACCTGGAACGTTGCTGCAATATTTCGCTTTGCAGCGTCTGTTTACTGCGGGAAACGTAAAAATTTTTGATTTCACCGAGGGCGAAGGCGCACATAAGGCATTTTTTTCCACGCATTCACAATATTGCGCGGACATCTATTATTTTCAGCGAACGCTAAAAAATTCGGCCAGAGTCAGATTGCATTCCGGGTTTGAGAATTTGTCAAAAGGGATCGTGCAACTCCTGGATTTTTTAAAGATAAAATCGGTCGTGAAGAAACTGCTGCGTTCTCATGCCTAGTTTTGCTGATCCAAAAAATTATTAATTTGACTGCCACTCATTAAAAATATGAAAGTATTGTTGCTTTGCGAATCCGGGCCGCTTGGCTTGAAGGTTCTGTACTGCCTGCGCGGGATGCGCGCCAATGTCCAGACTGCGGGTTCGTCTGGTGCGGTTATGTTGAAGTATTCACGTTATGCAGAGCAACATACAACAGTGCAATTCTGGCTGAATGGTGCTCCGAGGCCAGAAACACAGCAATGGTTACGGGATGTTGTTGCGGCAGAGTCTTTCGACATTGTGGTGCCTTCTGATATCGGTAGTGCCGCTTTTTTGGCTGCAACCAAAAAAGTATACCCAGAAATCCCCTGTTTTCCTTGCAGCGACCTCGATATCCTGGATGAGTTGCACAATAAATGGTCATTTGCGCAGGTTTGTACGAAATATGACTTGCCGATACCAGCCACAATTCTGCTGGAATCAGCCACGCAGATCCATGAGCATTTTTTCGATAACATTGGATTTCCACTGATCATCAAGCCGCTGGAGGCAGAATCCAGCCATGGCGTGGTACGCGTGAATGATTTTCAGATGCTTCAGCAGTATCTTGCCAAAGAGACACGCTATACCCAATTTCCATTGATTGCTCAAGCTTTTATTCCTGGTCAGGATATTGATATCAGCATTTTGGCAGCGAATAATACGATTCTGTGTAATACGGTTCAGTCCTGGGTGGGCGATGGTGTGCTTGAATTTACCCATCATCTGGAAATGCACGATATTGCGTTACGTCTTGTCGAGGCATTTCAATATAAAGGTTTAGCGCATTTTGACATGCGAATTGACTCGCGCGATGGCAAACTGTATGTCATCGAGTGTAATCCCAGGGCGTGGTATACGATTTCCGCTTCGATGTGGCAGGGGCTGAATTTTGTGCAGGCAGGTATCGAGTACGCGCTGGAAAACAAGATGCCGGTTCTGGGAAAAGGGGAGGGCGAAGGATGCTATTGTCTGGCAGGCTCACTGTGGAAGTATTGCCTGTCGCCTCGCACGGGCTGGCCATATATTTCGGTGGGAGCGTTCAAAGGATTCTGGCAGTCGATTACCGATCCGCTACCGCATCTTTATTCAAAAATCCGTTGAATCCGTGAAGAGGGGTTATGAAACTCAGTAAACTGCCAGATATTGCCAAGAAAATAAATGAAATCGTTCGGGCTAGCGATTATGCCCTGATTCCCAGTTATTTGCGCTTCCTTGATCTGGCTGTACGTAAACAATATTCACCTGTTGAGATCTTCATGGAAGACTTGCTCAATCCGCACTGGAGTGATGTTGAAAGAGCAGGAATGATCAGCAAGGAGCGTTTTCTTTCCTTGCAGGAAAAACTGAATCCGCAACCTTATCGCTACCTGACGGAAGACAAGATTGCCTTTCATCACTACTGCATCAAAAAAAACCTGCCAGTCCCGGATTTGGTTGCCATATTTGATCCTAACGGAAAGTCTTTCTGGGGAAACGGCGATCCAATCGATTCCAGCGAACATTTGCTGCAAGGGTTGGCGGATTATCCGTTTGATGTTATCGCTAAACCAGTTCATGGTGTTCATGGCGATGGCGTGACCTGTCTGGATTTTATCGATGGAAAACATCATCTGGCCGACTCCCCCACTATTGCGCTGGCTGAAGCATTAGGCAATATTTTTATGAAACAGAGTGACCAGTATATTTTGCAAAAAAGGCTGTACAGTCATCAAGCCATTGTTGATTTCACCAATAACACCGCTTTGCAGGGTTTGCGCCTGATTACTTGTTTGAACGAAAGTGATCAGCCGCTTCTCATCATTCGTAAATTAAAATTATCCCAAAAAGGCAATATTGTTGATAACTTTTCCTGGGGTATGAATCAAGGGCGACAGTGCGCCATCGATGAAAATGGGGTTGTGACAAGCACGGCAACCTATGATCCGGTAAGAAAATGCGTTATACGGCTGGATTATGTTGAAGATGCTGCTGGGAATCGTGCTACTTTTAGAGTACCCATGTGGGCGCAATGTGTGGCGCTAATGCTGGAAGCACAACGCGCCTTTGCGCCATTGAGAACCATCGGATGGGATGTAGCGGTTACGAATGATGGCGTATTCCTGATTGAAGGCAACGTTTTCTGGGATCCCCTGATGCCGCAAGAGGGCAGCATGCGTGAAGTATGCACGCTTCTTCCGACAAAACCAGATTCTATTATTGCCTAGTAGATCGTTCTATTAAAATAGTTACATATCAAACCACTCCGAGATCGAACTTATTCCAGCGAAATACGACGGGTGAGGCGTTGATCTCGTCGATGCCCTTCAAGATGCGCGCCTTGAGCTCATCAATGGAGTTTACCCGGATGTGGCGCAGGAAGGTTCTGGCCATTTTTGAGAAGACGCACTCGATCAGGTTGAGCCAAGAGCAATGCTTGGGCGTGTGAACATACTCGAAGCGCCCCGGTCGAGTTGCAAGATAGGCCAAAGTCTCCTTCGAGATATGTGCCGAATGATTATCCAGCACCACGCGGATGATTGCCTCGGTCGGGTAATATTCGTCGAGCCGCTTGAGTAATGCGATGAACTCCACGCTACGATGCCGGTCTTCCACGTTGGCAAAAATATGCCCCGAATGCAGGTCGATTCCGGCCAGGATCGACACGGTGCCATGGCGGATATACTCATAGTCGCGCCCGGTAGCTGAGTATTCTCCCGGAACGGGCGGCAGGTCGGGCGCGG
>JAVVEX010000131.1:0-4175 GCA_032251195.1 Nitrosomonas sp. | reverse complement strand
TGATCTGCCGAGATCTTTACCAACAGGTTACACCGCTTCCTTCTCCCTTGTCATACACCAGAAATGATCATAGCTCAATTTTCTGAATGGTAACTCCGAGCCGGCTACCAGTCGTGCTTGGCATATCAAGTGGAATCCCTTCCATGTATGTCACGATAGGAGTGGATTTGACCTGAATCGACGGCAACACCACCGCATCAGCCTGGGCAATAACCGGCGCTTCCTGGCTGCTTTCGGACGCCGTCATTCCGGTTGTATCGGCTGAAAAAACCTGTCCAGCCTGGGCCAACACAACACCCGTAAACAAAATTCCCAACCTATTGAATAGCAGTGAGCAAGGCATGTATTGACATATTTTCATTTTTAGTTGTCTCGACAAAAAATTGAATTCCACAAAAAAAACAAACACAAGAACAGACCGTGCGGACTGTTTGTGTCAGGAAGTACTGCGGTGGATATAATAGTCGAATACTAACTAATTGAAAATGCGACAAATTGTCGCATATGCCATGGCTATGGCATGCTAATGCTGGCAGTCAGGACAAAAAAAGGTTGCTCGCTGGCCCTGCACGATTTTCCGAATGCTGGTATCGCACTGCGGACAAGGTTGATTGGTTCGGCCATAGACCTGATATTGCTGCTGAAAATAACCGGGGCGGCCTTCACTATCGGTAAAGTCGCGTAGACTGCTACCGCCAGCGGCAATCGCGCTGGTTAGTGTAAGTTTGACCGCATCAACCAAGCACGCGCATTGTTGCCGGTCAAGTTGTCCGGCGGCACGCACGGGCGACAATGCGGCATGAAAAAGCGCTTCATTGGCGTAAATATTACCCACTCCGACGACAATATGCTGATTCATCAATATCTGTTTAATACTGGCGTTGCGCTTGCATATTTTATGAAATAGCGCATCCACATTGAAATGCTCGCTCAGTGGCTCCGGACCAAGCCGACTGAGTAGTGGATGCCGCAGAATTTCTCCTTGCCACCACAGCACTGCACCAAAGCGACGCGGGTCACGCAGACGCAGAACGTTATCGTCAGCAAGCCGCAGGTCGAAATGGTCGTGTGCTTGTGGTGGCTGGTTTGCCGGTAGCATCCGCAAGCTGCCGGACATACCCAGGTGGATGATCAATGTGCCTGCGCCACAATCGAACAGCAGATATTTTGCGCGTCGTGTGACTGACCTGATTTTCAGTCCGGGCAGAAGCGAGGAGAGTTCAGGTGGAACCGGCCAGCGTAATGCGGCATTGCGTACCGTTACCGCAGTAATGTATTGCCCTGTCAGATGTGCAGCGACGCCACGCCGGGTGATCTCGACTTCCGGTAGTTCTGGCATGATTCAAAAATGCTGCATTATCAGAAAACCAAGGTGATCCCGGTTGCAGTGGCAGATGGCATCACCAGCGTCTACGCCGCCAGTTAATCAGTATTCCGCTAACCAGAAATAACAGCGGCAACCCGATCAATGAAATGATGGTAATAGCATTCAATTCAGACTGACTCAATACCAGGCGGTGATCGATGGTTGCCCGTGGTTGAATGGTAATCAGGCGCTCATCATCCGCCAACCAGTTAAGCATGTTGACTCCCAGATCAAGATTGCCACCATTCCCCAGGTAGGTATTGGCAAGAAAATGTCCGCTACCCACGACGATGATCCGCTGTTCACGATCATCCACGATACGGCTCAATGTGACTGCAACGCTGAATGGCCCCCTGACATCGGCATTCTCATCGAACGTGAGCTCATCTGTAATTGCGGCGGTTTCGACCCATCCTTGCGAGGCACCTTCGACCAGTACGGTATGCCGCCATTGCGAATTCTCTTCAATGACAAGCTGACGCGCGAAGGGGAACACAGTAATAAAATCAAAATTTTGTGTTATTACGTGCGGCTGATAGTCAATTCCCAACATAAATGTGAATGGCGCATTGAGCTGTTTTGCCTGTGGATCGACGATAACGCCCGGTGTGAAACTGATCCCCAGCGTCTCGGCAAGCGGCTGCAATCCATATAATTCTTCACCGCTATCCACCAGCCACAATAAATTTCCACCCCTGCTCAGATAATCGAGCAGTCGATCGACCTCACCGGCAAGCAGCCCGATTTGCGGTGATGCAATGACCAGAATATCATCACTACCTTGCTCCGCCTCATTATCCATCAGATTGAATGGCGCAGCCTTAAAACCGATTGCGGCAAGCTTTTTGCCAAAATCCCCCAGATCGCGATTGGCAATGCCATTGAATTTACGCTCGCCATGCCCGGACAGAACGTTCAATTGCTTTATTCGCTGACGGGCAAGGTGCATCAGCAGATTGGTGAATGCCTGTTCATTGATCGAAGTCAGCTTGGCCTCACGTCCATCAAAACGAACGACCAGCTCCCCATTCAGTCTGACGCCCGCAGCCTGCGCCTGCTGGGGATGCTCTGCTGGATCAACGAAATGCACATTGATATCAGGTTTGAAACGTTGATAGTTACTGATGAATCCGCTGATGACACCGCGAATATCCCCAAGTTTTGGATCTTGCCTGGTTGCATATACAGTTACCTCAACCGGGCCATCGAGCGCCTGTAGAATATCGATACTGGCCTGGTTAAGGCTATTACGGCCATTTTGACTGATATCCAAATGTACTCGCTGTTGCGCCGCCCAATAGCCAACCAGCCCTGCCAGGATCAGCAATAGGGCAAGCCGCAAACTGCTACGCCATCGCCGCCACAAATTGTTTCCAGGCTTCATATCAAACTAGTCTGTTAGCGCGCATCTGTCAGCTTGTGCGCTGTCAACGCCAGAAAAACAGCCATGAAGAGCAGCATAAAAATGACACTAAAGGAATCTATAATCCCCAGATTAAAGTTCTCATAGTGACGAAATGGAGAAAAATGATGAATAACACTGTCAGCATCGAGCGGCACAATATCGATCATCCAGAAGCATAGCAATGCCCCGAAACCGCCGAGTGCGGCAATGGCTGGATATGCCGTCAAACTGGAAATATACAGACCGATGGAAGCAAAACAGCCAGCCAGCAAAATCAGACCGATGACATTGCTTAATAGCAAGCCGAAATCCAGTGTTCCGCCAATTAACAAAGACAATGACAAAGCGACAATCAATAAAGGAATAAAACAAAGGAAAAGCAACAGTGCAAAAAACTTGGCCATTACGATGGCAAACCGGGAAACAGGCGCGCTTAGCAGCATCACCAGTGTTTGATTCCGCTGTTCCTCAGCCAGCATACGCATACTCATGATGGGTGTCACCATTAATAAAATAATCGACGCAACTGAAAAAATCGGCACCACAATCACCTCTGTTATGCCAGGCGGATTGGCAAGCTGTAGTAATTGCGGCTGAATTTCAAGCAATGTATCCAAGCGTCCCAAGAAAACCCAGGCGAGCACCAGCTGCGTCAGCGCCAGAAACGCCCATATCAGCGAGGAAGCAAATAACAACTTGATCTCCTTGTTCATTATCAATAGCATCATGCCGACTCCAGGTTGGTTGCGTCTGCTTGCGTGAGCTGTGCAAATGCGTCACCGAGATTCCGGTTTTGTTGCCTTAGAACGTCGAGGTTTGTATCCAGCATTGTTTTACCTTGATGCAATATATGCACGCGATTACAAATACTTTCGACCTCAGGCAAGATATGCGTCGAAAAAATAATGGCATGCTCTTGTTTCAGCATCAGTAACAGTTGACGTATTGTCTGTATCTGGTTGGGATCAAGCCCCGCCGTCGGCTCATCCAGAATAATGACTTCCGGTTCATGGATAATTGCCTGTGCAATTCCAACACGTTGCTGAAACCCTTTCGATAATGTGCCAGTGATTTTTCTTCCAACGCTTTCGAGCTCGCATCGTTTTTTAGCGACTTCCACAGCCACTGTTGCTGATTTTCCTGGAATACCATGTAGCCTGGCGGCAAATCGCAGATATTCGTCTACAGTAAGCTCTTTATAAATCGGCGGAATTTCCGGCAAATAACCAATCCTCCGCTTTGCGGCAAGTGGGTCTGATGCCAAATCAACTCCGCAAATTTGTATATCGCCTTTGACTGCAATTAAGTTGCCCGTCAACATACGCAGAACCGTACTTTTGCCCGCGCCATTTGGTCCAAGAAACCCCAGAATATCGCCCCGATTTAATTGCAGGCAAACATCAC
>JAVVEX010000130.1:0-4189 GCA_032251195.1 Nitrosomonas sp. | reverse complement strand
CACACCAACTTTCTGTTTTTTATCAGCTCTTGGGAAAACAAGGCAATTTCAACAATTAATTGTGACATAGCCTTGATGAAGATTGGCTTTTCCATTTGATTCTCGGGTTGGCAGGCGCACCATAGCGGTGATCGGCACCCCCTTGAATACAATGGTGCGAATATCGGGTACGCCCTGATAGGAAACCGTCTCGAATATCGGATCAAATTTGACGCGGTACTCGATCAGCGCCTGATCCGGCTGCCCGCCAAAGCTGTAAAGTCCGCTCAGAATATTTGAGAGGTGATAGGCAACTTCGTCTCTGGTCGACAGGCTGCCATTATTCAAGCGGTAACGGTCATAAAGTCGCCCGATGATGACGCAGATACCATTGCCACCTGAACCGTGCGCTGGTTTGATGACAAAATCCTCATGATTCTTGACGATATTGGCAAAATTAGCAATATCGTGCTCGATTTCGATAACGCCATAGAGTTCCGGCACAGCAATGCCAGCTTTTTCTGCCAGAATTTTTGTTCGTAACTTGTCATCTACCAGTGGGAAGTGCGACCGCTGGTTATAGGCGGAGATATAGCAGGCATTGCGCTGGTTCATGCCAATGATGCCGGTTTTTTTGAGGTTCAGCCAGGTTTTAAACATAAAATCAGCGCCTGGCCAGTGCGCGAAAACGCCATAGTTCCGTCAAACGGTAGCCTGAATAACGCCCGAGCAGAAGGATGATCGCCAGAACTATCAGCAATAATTCCGGAAACACAAAGAACATATATTGCAATTCGCCGATATTCATGACCAGATAGCCGATGACGGCAACCAACAAACTGCCAAATACCTGCTTGAATGCCTCAACCGGTCCGGCCTCTTCCCAGATTAGGGACATGCGTTCTATTGTCATTGCCATAATCACCATCGGGAACAGGGCAACCGACAATCCCATTTCCAACCCAAGTTTATGCATGATCACACTGGTGCCCGCCATCAGTAATACGACCATGGTAAGCACGGATGCCAGCCTGGGTACCAGCAGCAGTTTCAATTGCTCGACATAGGCACGCAACAGCAGTCCGATACCAATGATAAGACTGAAGAGTATCAAGCCCCACAGCAGTTCGGTTTCGCGGAAAGCCAGGGCGATCAGCACTGGCATAAAGGTGCCAAAGGTCCTGATTCCGATCAGATTGCGCATCAAAACCACTACCAGCGCACCCAATGGCACCATCAGCAACACCTTGTAGACATTCTGGCTGTCGACAGGCAGAGAATGCAGGGAAAAGTCCATCAAATGTCGTCCCTTGCTGGCTGAGGTGATCTCCGCAATATCGATTACTTCCCGCAATGTTTTGCCAACCGAATATTTGATACTGTATTCGCCTGCACCTTCGACGGTGGGATTTTTATCGCCGTTGACTTGCCATACCATAAAGTTTTCAGGCAGTCCTTCCTGGCCATTGTGAATGTTGAGTATTCGCCATTGAGCGCCATCATAAACCTGCAGGTAGGATTCCAGCTCCGAGTACTCCTTGCCTTCCTCCAGGTGCAGGCCGCGAATGACCTGAGAAGGAATACGCGCACCAGCCAGTATCCAGCCAATATTTTTGGCGAATTCCCGTGACCGGGTAATTTGTTTCAGGAGCGATTTCATTTCCAGAGAAGGCGCAGGCGCGTTTAACTCGGTGATGACACGCTGTGAAAAGGAAACCGTGTCGGCTGATTGCTGGCGCGCCTTGTCCAGCAATCCTTCAATTACTGGCAACAGTTTGGGCGGGTATTCTGGAACAGCAGGAAAAGCAGGGGCTGGTGCAGCGAGTGTTCGGGCTCCGGAAACAGACTTGTTATCACCCGGAGCGCTGCCTTCCTTCGCATCGATCAACGCCATCCGGAAGAACAGTAACTGCTTGCCCTGGGCTCGGCGTTTGGCCCACAACGCAACGCGACCACGCTCATCCTGCTCGATTGCCAATCCATAATTGGCGCTCATGAAATCTTCATTAAGGACGGTAAATCCCACAGGAGCCTGCGGTAGCGGCAGAGTTACCTTGATTGCGCTATCCGGTTTGGCGCGAAACGAGATACTGGCTTCAATATTCCAGACCAATGCCTGTTCAGAAGCCGTTAATGGCAAACCGATAACGGTAACCTTGTAATAAGCCAACCCCAGTCCTGTCATACATAACAGCAGCGTAAGCAGCAATAAATGCAATTGTTTCATTTAATTGTTCCGGCATCGGACAATCCATTTCCATTTGTTTTCTTTTTCTTCTTCTTTTTATGGCCGCAGTCAGCCTTGCTCAGCGAAGTACGGGAAGAATCAATCAGCGCCCGCCCGGCCAGTGCCTTTCGCCCCAGTAGAACCGGATAATTCAGCACACGACGATCGATCAGATTGAACTCGATTGTTCTGACTTCATTGGCCAGACAGATATCCATATTGATGACTGGACGCTCCTGCAATGGGCCATCATGCCGCTTGATCTTCCCAATGCGAATGACCGGGCGTTCGATCTGTATGGAACGTTCCTTGCCAGCCGAGCTGAAATCAAACATGAACTTAACCCATTGCTTACCGTTTTTTCTGAACAACTCAATATCATGCGCGCTGATAGAGGCGGTGTTGGCCCCTGTGTCCAGTCGTGCCCGCGCTTTCACGCCCCAGGGCTCGATGCGGATGTGCTCGACCCAACCCAGCACCAATAGTGGCACCGTTGCATTGGATGCCTGCCCGGCAACCACACCGCCATGAGACAGCGCCCATAGCAAAAATATACCCGCTGGCCTTGCCGCAAGCCTTGCCCATCTGGTAAAACCAAAACTTAACATGGCGTTCTCAAAATTTTTAATTTAATACCATCGAGTTACCGCACGAATCAAAACCATTCCGTTGAGCGGGTGAAGGGAATCGAACCCTCGTCTTAAGCTTGGGAAGCTTCTGCTCTACCATTGAGCTACACCCGCATGCTAGAATGCAAATCTTAACATTTGAGACTTGACACTTAAATATATTTTAGACCATGCAACTTGTTATTAACGGTCAGACCAGGTGTTTTGACAATGCAATCAATGTTCAACAATTGCTGGAATCTCTGTTGTTGCAGAATAAACGTGTTGCGATCGAATGCAATGGCGAGATCATTCCGCGCAGTACATTTCCCAGTCGAATGCTGACCGAAGGCGACCAGCTGGAAATTATCGTCGCGGTTGGCGGCGGTTGAATTTTTTTCTTTTTACCCTGCCCTGAGTCGGTCGTATTTCAATATTTCTACTTACGCAAAACAAATGATTCATGACTGATATGCACGACGTGCTGAGTATCGCCGGCAAAAACTATCATTCCCGTTTGCTGGTCGGCACCGGAAAATATCGGGATTTCACAGAAACGCTGGCCGCAGTTGAAGCCAGTGGCGCGCAAATTGTTACGGTTGCCATTCGTCGCACAAACATTGGTCAGCACCCAAATGAACCCAATCTGCTGGATGTGATCTCACCAGAAAAATTTACCTTGCTTCCCAATACCGCCGGCTGTTATACCGCGATGGATGCCGTGCGCACCCTGCGCCTGGCGCGCGAACTGCTTGATGGCCATTCGCTGGTAAAGCTTGAAGTACTGGGTGATCAGCAAACCCTGTTTCCGGATGTGGTGGCAACACTGGAAGCGGCAAAAATCCTTGTCAAGGAAGGCTTCCAAGTAATGGTTTATACCTCTGATGACCCGATTGTCGCCAGACAACTGGAAGATATCGGTTGCGCGGCCATCATGCCGCTTGCTTCGTTGATCGGTTCAGGTATGGGGATTCTCAATTCGTGGAATCTGCAAATCATTATCGAGAACGCGCGGATACCGGTTTTGGTGGACGCCGGTGTTGGAACAGCATCGGACGCCACTATTGCCATGGAACTGGGCTGTGATGGTGTTTTGATGAATTCGGCAATTGCAGGCGCCCGCCATCCGGTTTTGATGGCGCAAGCCATGCATAAGGCAGTGGAAGCCGGTCGCCAGGCATATCTGGCTGGCCGGATGCCCAGAAAACCTTACCAGGCAAGTCCCAGCTCTCCCGTGGAAGGCATTATTCCTTCTTCACAGAAGATCGCTCAAAAATAACCCGCAAGGCAGCGGTTTCTTTTTGGCTATGTCACAATTAATTGTTGAAATTGCCTTGTTTTCCCAAGAGCTGATAAAAAACAGAAAGTTGGTGTG
>JAVVEX010000129.1:0-4240 GCA_032251195.1 Nitrosomonas sp. | reverse complement strand
AGCGAAATTACGAAAGTATGGTGGCCATAGCATGTGGATACCTGTGGCTACCTATGTGAAATGTCAACAGCCCCTAATCAGGTTATCTTTTGCAGTTGACTGAACATGAATTTTCTACATTCCAAGTGATTTTCCATTTAATTGACGATCAAACCATTTCCCGGTACATTCGGGTAGCAAGAAAAGAGCGCTTGGCTTTCCTGTGTACAAAGGAGTGTTTATGAATGACGATCTCGTGAAACACCTTGGACCGCTGGCATCGCTCGCAGGCATCTGGGAGGGGGATAAAGGTGCTGACGCGGCTCCCTCGGACGATCGAGGCACGGAGCGGAATGCGTTTCGTGAGCGGTTGACATTTGAACCCTTCGGACCTGTTAGAAATCATGAACAGGAACTGTTCGGATTGCGGTATTCGACTGTAGCCTGGCGACTCGGTGAGGAAGCGCCCTTTCACGAAGAAACCGGCTATTGGCTCTGGGATGCCGCCGCCAAGCAGGTATTGCGCTGCTTCATCGTACCGCGAGGAGTAACCGTGCTGGCCGGGGGAACCGTGGAAGCTGACGCGAAGATATTCGAGATTTCCGCTGATGCCGGATCCGACACGTATGGGATTTGTTCAAACAGGTTTCTAGAGCAGGAGTTTAAGACTATTCGGTATGACCTCAGGATTACCGTTCACAGCCACGACAGCTTTAGTTACAAGGAAGATACGCAATTAAAGATCAAGGGACAAAAGAATCTCTTTCACCACACTGACGCCAATACGGTAATACGCATTCTCTGAGCGGCATGAGTTTGATAAGCTCACAGGCCACAGCATTACCACAGATCCCCTACCGCCAGAAATTATTGAGGAGAACAGCAAATGGCTTTCCTGCCATTATATATGCCAGGCAGCAAGCGGTTGAAGATTGTGATCGCGGGCGGCGGCTATGCCGGCATTGCCGCCATGACAACACTTTATCGATACATGCCCGGGGCGGAAATCACACTGATCGATCCAAACACAGATCATCTCAAAATAACGCATTTACACGAAACGTTTCGTTACCCCCTGACTGATTTTTTAGTCCCATTTTCCGAGCTAACACAGCATTTTGGCTGCCATCATGTTCGGAGCTCTCTCAGCATAACGGCTGCTCAATTGAAGCAGTGGCAGCAAGCAAAATGTATTCAGGTCGATGAACATGCCCTGCCATTCGATTACTTGCTGATTACGACTGGCGTGAACACTAACCGTAATGATTCTGGAGCGCAAATACTGGGACTGGATGACTTTACCAGAACGGCAGGATCAGACTTGCTAACTCAGTATTTGCCAGTATCGCGGGATACGGAAGCTTTCATTACCATTGTTGGTGGCGGCGCGACCGGTATCCAGTTTCTGTTCGAAATCACAGATTTCCTTCGCCGTATGCGCAGTCCATGCAAGTTGCGGCTGGTCGACAGCGGCGAGCATATTCTAAGGCAATTTCCAACAGGATTCTCCCGGTACGTACAAACGCGCATGCTGGAAGAAAGCATCGAATTTCATTCGTCCACCCGCTTCTCAGGTCAAAAGGGAAATCAACTACTGCTGGAACATAAAGCTACCGGGCAATGCTCTGCCCTGCCCTCGATCGTGTCACTTGTTTTTTCTGGCAAGCAGGAAGAAACGCTCAAAACCAATGCCTTTGGGCAGGTTGTGATTGACCAGGTTACACTGACCAGTATTTTCGCTGCTGGTGATTGCGCACACTACCAATCGTTTGGATCCAATGCCATGACGGCCCAATCGGCAGTACGCAAAGGGAAGCTGGCAGCGCGCAATCTGCTGCGTCACTCTGGCATTATCAAGGTGATGGAACCTTATTTACATCGTGACATCGGTTATATCGTCAGCCTGGGAGCAGCTGATGCAGTTGGCTGGCTTGCAATTGAAAACAACGTCGTAACAGGCATACCTGCTTTGCTGGTAAAGGAGGTCGTGGAAGCACAATATGATTTATTGTTAACCGGCGTAGATACCTATCTGATATGATGTTAGGACGTATCGCGTCAACAAGAGACTATTTTATGTTTAATCTGTTTAACGATATCCCGGTTGTCGGCAAAGCGAACGCGGAAATCCAATGTTCAAGCGAGAAGCTGTTTGATTTCATTGGCCACAACCTGCTAACTAATTACCCAAGATGGTCGCCCGAAGTCCGTGAACTGGAGCAGCTAACGCCAGGCGCGATTACTCAGGGCACCTTGTGCCGCCAGGTTCGGGTGGATCAAGGGAATCAGTCAGAATCAACTTTCAAGATTGTCGTTTTCAATCCCATATCTCGAATCTGTTTTGAAGGTGTCTCCAACCCATTTCGTTGCGACTATGTACTGGAAACAATTGACCAGACTGCAACACGTATATCATTCACTTTTGAGCTGCTAAGCTTGGAGCTGTATATGCGTCCTTTCGAAAAACTGATTCGATTCGCAGTACAAGATGGTACCGAGCGTACTGTACACAATATTCGAAAGCTGGTAGAAGCCAGACAATGAAGCGTTCAAAGTGCCATACCCTGTTTTGCAATATTCACCACGACCAGTCATATAACTGTCGTTGATGTAATTTCGGAGAATAATAATGGATTTTATCGTTGAAAAAGATCCGGGGCTCATTCCGCAGGTATTGTCTAAGATCCTGGACTCGTGCGTCAACGGCGTTACCCTGGCCGACCCGGATCAGGAAGATTTACCACTGGTTTACGCCAACAAGGCATTTCAAACCATTACGGGTTATTCGCAAGCTGAAGCGATTGGACGTAATTGTCGTTTTTTACAAGGAACCGATCGTGATCAACCTGAACGTCTGCGTTTGAAAGAAGCGATCAAAACCAGACAGCCAGTTGAAATCGTACTGCGTAATTATCGTAAAAATGGGGAATTATTCTACAATCATCTGAATATCACTCCCTTATTTGATGCCGACAAAAGGCTGCTTTACTTTCTGGGGGTTCAGTACGATGTGACTGGCCAGCACAATGCCGAAATAGAAATTGCACAACTGAAGGCGCAAGTAGCGGCACTAACGGGGAAAACCTGATCCAGCAGACTGGTCTACTTCATATCATGAATGAAATGGATGATCTATTCAGCAGATCATCCGTTATTTTTCTACATTACGCATCAGCGCGACACCATGCGCCCCTTGTTCCTGAGCGGCCTCCAGATCAGTAATGGACATTCCGCCCAACGCATAAACCGGCAAGTGGTAGTCGCGAATCAATGTACTGAATTTCTGCCAACCAAGTACCGGCATGCCGGGATGGCTACGAGTGGGACACACCGGACTCAGCGTAACAAAATCGATGCCGAGCCTGGCCGCTTGGTACAACTCTTCTTCATTGTGGCAGGATGCGCCGCACCAGTTAACCGCCGGTCTGGTGGTTATACCAAGCAGTTGCGCGCTGGTCAGATGCACACCATCTGCGCCCAGAGTCTGCGCCAATACAACATTTTCGTTGATCAACACCCTGGCTTGGTAGCAACGTGCCATTTTTATCACCTCTACAGCAAAACCTGCAAGCTGTTCGGGCGGCATATTTTTTTCACGGATCTGCAATAGTTTCATGCCAGCCCGCAAAGCAGAATCGAGCGTTTTCAGCGATCGCGCCTTGCCCATTTCAGCCACGTTGGAAATGACATAAACAGGCGGTAACTCCAGTGCCCGCAGAATGGATTGATTGGCGGGAAGCAATGGCGATACCGTAACACTCTCGATACTTTGCCACGCAAGCTGCTGCCGCTCGCGCGCAATTGGCTCGTTCAGCCATTGTGTAACGCGGTAAAACCGGATATTAACGGTAGCATGCGGATAACGGAATTCGCGTGTCAACCATGGCGTAGCATGGGTAACTGTAATACCCAATTCCTCGTGAAGCTCGCGCGCCAGCGCGTCCCTGTCAGACTCATCCGGTTCTATTTTACCCCCAGGAAACTCCCAATAACCTGGATAAGGCTTACCGGGTGGCCGGCATGCAAGTAGAAAACAGCCATCTGTGCGGACAATAATGGCGGCCACCACCTGGATGGGTAAGGATAGTTCGTGTTGAATGTTGGAAGCCAATATCTATCGAGACGCTATCTTGATAAGGTTATGGACATCTCTAACAATCCATATTTCGTTACAATACATCGTTATTCACAAAAAACATGGCTATGTCACAATTAATTGTTGAAATTGCCTTGTTTTCCCAAGAGCTGATAAAAAACAGAA
>JAVVEX010000128.1:0-4270 GCA_032251195.1 Nitrosomonas sp. | reverse complement strand
ACATTAGCTGGGCTGGATTTCTTGGTATCGAGACTATCGATGGGGCTAATACCAACTTTTGGGCAGACTATAACGATTCCTATGAACAAATTTGTGGTCCGTACAGCCCGCCTACGTGTATCGATGGTGAAATAATCTATGTTTCGAGCCACCCCACATTGAGTGTCGTTTATGACACACCTATTCCGGCCTCAGTGCTGCTGTTTACATCTGGATTGTTTGGGCTGATGGGTTTATCAGGTTATCGACGTAAACAACGATACTAACAAACGGGTCAAGTGCTACGCGCAAAAGCGTTGCGTGCTTCTGGTGTTCAGCCAATTGAATCAAGTGGCGGCCTGATTGACGTCTGTCACCTCGACATCATCTTTGAAGTTGATCCGGTTACCACCTTTTCCAGGTAATCGCAACCGCGTCGGGCATTGATCAGGCGGCTGCCGAAATCCATCCGTTTGCTTGCCGCACCGGACAGCGCAGTCAATTTTCCCAAAAAAGACTTATCGGTTAAGATGTCGATTTGGCACATTGGTAAGAAAATCATGCCTGAACAAGAAAATTATAAATTTACCAAACCTGTCATCATTTTAGCGGCGCCTCGATCGGGCAGTACGCTGTTATTTGAGCTGCTTTCAAAAGCTAAGGATATCTGGACAATTGGTGACGAAAGTCATGCCGTATTCGAATCCACTGCCAGATTTAATCCAGCTAGCGGTTTGTGTAATTCAAATCGATTGCTGGCTTCCGATGCTGATGAGATCAGCATAAGCCTCATCAGGCAGCGTTTTTATAATTTGCTTCGAGATCGAGACGGTGGTGCCTGTAAAAAGGCATGGTATAAACCTAGATTGCTTGAGAAAACACCAAAGAATTCTCTTCGAATACCTTTTCTTAATGAAGTTTTTCCTGATGCGATGTACATTTTTCTCTACAGGAATCCGAGGGACAATGTCAGCAGTATTATTGATGGCTGGAACGCGCAACGCTTCATAACGTACCCCAAGTTAAATGGTAGGGACGGTAGCTGGTCTTTCTTGTTGCCGCCCGGCTGGGAAAATATGAACAATAAACCATTAGCGGATATCGCCTATTTCCAGTGGGAAGCGACAACTTCAATCATCTTGAATGATTTACAAACGTTAATTCCGGAAAATCGTTGGAGAGCCATCAGCTATTCTAATATCGTCAATAACACGGAGCAGGTAATCAGTGATCTATGTGATTTCGGTGGCGTTGAATTTGATTCTGTCTTACAGGACGTTTGTCGTGGCGAATTAAAGATGTCCCGTTACACCCTCAGCGCGCCTTCACCCACCAAATGGCACAAGCATGCCGCTGAGCTTGATCGCGTATTAGCCCCAGCCCAACGTATTCTGGATAGGTTGAAACGGGTTGCCTCAATGCCGCTCGATAGCGACTTTGATATTGATATTCCTGCGGACCTGATTGAGCAAAATGACGATCGCATCCGGAGTGAATCTAATCATTCAGGCTATGGAAAATTGGGGAGAAACTCTCCCTGTCCCTGTGGTTCTGCTTTGAAGTATAAGCAATGTCATGGAAAGCTATAAGATATTTCAGGACCTGAACAACCGGTTAAGTGGAATTTCTGGCGGCGGTTTACCTGTTCAATCAACCAGAATCACCAATTTACAACGTTATGCTTTCGCCGGTAGTTGTGATATATGTAATGCTGTTGATTATCACTCCTCTTTGGATGTTGGTGGGGATAGTGGAACAGCGAAAAATAAAAAAGTAAAAGCGGTGGCCGCGGTTCGCTCCCAGCAACTGGTCAAGCTGACGGTTTGAGGCGGTCTTGAATGTTGACCCGGATGGGCATCTTGTCACGATTGGCAAAAGATGATGCTGCCGTACGAAGGTCATATAACAGCCGCGACAGCGAAGAGGAAAATTCACCATGTTTTTTACTATTTCAGTTCGCGGCAAGCATTTGGATGACTCGATTCTGGATTATCTGCGCGTTCATTTTCCAAATTTCCCTCTCCAGGAAATAGATAGCGTTTTTGGTTTTCTCGAAAAATCGACCTTGTATGGCGGCCGTAATTTTACTGGTCCGCAATTGTCGCCAGGCGATGTTGAGAAGTTGTATTCGAGTGGAATAGGTGTGCGAATCCCTTTTACAAATCATTACGTTGAAGAAGACGAGTACAAGGAAAATTTACCGCTGCTGGAGAAGTATCACCGGGAAGGTAATGCAGCCATTATTACCAATGATAAACTCGCCCAGTGGATTAAAAGGGATTTTCCAAAATACAGGCTGGAAGCGAGTGTGATCAAGAATATCGATACTTATCAGAAAATTGATGAGGCTCTAAGCCTGTATGACACTGTTGTATTACCGATGTGGCAATGCCAAGAATATGATTACCTGGATAAAATTGTAAATAAGCAATGTATCCGATTGTTTGCTAATGCAGGCTGTGCGCTAACTTGCCCATCAAAGATTTGCTATCCATCATTTTCCAAGATGAATAAATTCAATGGTGCTGAATACCGATGCTCTCAAACACTCAAGGATCGTCAGCAAATGGGTATGGTTGATTTCGATCTAGATAAGCTGACAGAGCTTGGGTTTGATCGTTTTAAACTTCTGAGGGCTCGGCCAAAGCACTTAACAAAAACAGGCTATGAGACTGGCTATTAATGAGTGCTTTTAAGTAATTAAAAGATCTGCTCGCGGGGCTGATTCCTGGCTGACGCAGATGATGTTCGAATTGCTGGCATGGACGCACACATTGATGATGCCATCGACACCGCTCAGCACCAGGACCATATCGATCTCGAGTTCATCCAGCCTGGCAATCCGCAGTAGAACGCCTATCCTGCTTCTGGCGTCAGTTAAAAATGGGGTGATTACCACCCTGCTGAAACTGCAACGTAACCGGTTAATAAACGACGTCCTTGTTCTGGGCGGCTTGCTGCGTCAGGTTGTCACGGTGTAGATTCTCTGCTGACAGGGAACGTTGTGTTATCGATGACAAGGAGCCGTCAGATCTGATCCCGTAAAGCCCCGGCGGCAAGGACGCCAACGGGGCTTTGTCGTGCCTGAGGGAGCAATGCTTCGATGGCCTCAACAGTATCGGCCTTGGGCAGCTCAGTAAACACTCGGCGCAGATACGCGTAGGGTTCCACTCCGTTCGCTTTGGCCGTCTCGATCAGCGAGTACAGGTTAGCACTGGCCTTTACGCCTTTGACCGAGTTGCTGAAGAGCCAGTTTTTGCGCCCCAGCACGAACGGGCGGATCGCATTCTCCGCAGCGTTGTTGTCGATCTCCAGACGACCGTCATCCAGATAGCGGATCAACTTGTCCCATTCATTGTGCAGGTAGGTCAGCGCCTTGCCGGTCGCGCTCTGCGGCGGCACCTGCGGCAGGGCTTCATCCAGCCATGCACGCAGTTCATCCAGGATCGGCCGAGCATGCCGCAGACGGTGAGCGTGGCGCTCTTGCGGCGTGAGTTTACGGTTCTGTGTCTCGACCCGGTACAGTTTCTGGATCAGTGCCAGCCCTCGGTGTGCTTTGCCCCGTCGCTTTTTCTTACCCTGCGCCTTGACCGCCTCATCGAACTTGCGCCGGGCGTGCGCCATGCAACCCACATGCACCAGACCATTCACCGCCACGGCCGCGTTGTAGCCATCATAGCCGTCGGTTTGCAGATACCCTGTGAAGCCGTCCAGTAAGCGTTTGGGTACGCCGGCACCGCGCCCCGGATCGTAGTCATACAAGACGACCCGTTGTTCCGGCGGGCCACCGCGCTGCAGCCACAGGTAAGATTTCGATTGCGCTGTTTTGCCCGGTTCTTTCAGCACCTGCACCGGCGTTTCATCCATCTGCAGGATGTCATGAGTCAGAAGGCGATCGCGCAACAGGTTGATCAACGGTTGGATCAGACTCCCTGCCTGGATCATCCAGTTCGCGAGCGTCGCACGCGGCAGATCTACGCCGATGCGCTTCAGGATCGTCTCCTGCCGGTACAAGGGCAGTGCATCCTGGTACTTCGACACCGTGATGTGCGCCAGCAGGCCCGGCGAAGCCATACTTTTCGGGATCGGTTGCGGCGGCAGCGCCGCTGTCTTGATACACCGTCCACAGCGGCAGGCGTACTGCTTGCGGATATGCCGGATCACCTGGATTTTTGCGGGCACGATATCGAGTTGCTCAGACGTGACTTCACCGATCTCGGTCAGGGGCTGGCCATCATGCGGGCAGGTCCGTGCGTTCTGCGGCAGTTCGTGGACAACCTCCACACGGGGC
>JAVVEX010000127.1:0-4292 GCA_032251195.1 Nitrosomonas sp. | reverse complement strand
AAATTCTCGACACCTTTAACCTTATGATTAACAATCAAACTTAAAAGTCAAGATAATTTAAGCCCGATTGCCCTGACACCCCCGCAGAGTTAAACCAAACCCGGAAGCGATCAGTATATAATGATGTCGAGATTTACTCGCAGGACACTCGGTACCATCATCCCGCACAGCGAATTTGCCAGCGGTAGCACGACAATCCTGATTGAACATATTACACCCCAATGAAAGCTCTCTTTTTTCTGCGTCATTATAACGATATTGATCACGTTACGCCGGTAATTGCCCAATGGGTTGCAGCCGGGCACCATTGCGATGTGGTGCTGATTGGTGCGTTCAGGTTCCGGCAGGACTATCGCGTGAATAATCTGGCAACACTGGAAGGTGTTCGGGTTGCTCATGTGCGCGAGCTGTTTCCTGGATGGCTCTATCTGGCCTGGCGATTGCAGATGCTGCTATTGACACGTAATGTACGCAGACTGGCAGTGGGGCCATTGATTGCTTATCTGGCGAAGATTCATGATGAGAAACGGCGAGCCAGGGTATGGCATAGAACGGTGCAGCTCTTGCTGGAACGCACTTTCCCAAATAAAGAACGGGGCGTGGTTGTCTTTGACTGGATAGAACGCAATTCCGTGATTGCGCTGGAATGGGTGGAGACTGTCATTTCGATTGCGCGCGCGCAGGGAATGAGCAGTGTTTCCTTGCCGCATGGAGATAGTCCCCATGCCAGTCAGCTGATTCGTCGTGGGGAATGGGCATTGGAGCCGGATGTTACCTTCTCCGCCGCAAAAATCTTTGATCGGGTCGTAGTGCCAAATCAATTGTGTTCACAGCGTTTTTTGCCGTTCCTGGCACCGGGAAAGATGGCTGTTCTTGGTTCGCCTCGGTATTGTGTGGCATGGCTTTCAAAATTATCGACGTTGATGCCGCCATCATCGTTGATGGTAAATAAGGACAGGCTCAAAATTGTCATGTTTCTGCGCAAGGCCAATTTCACAACCTTCTGGGAAGAAGTCGGTGAAGTGGTGCATTTGCTGGCGGCATTTCCAAAGGTTGATCTCATCATCAAACCCCATACCCGCAGTGGCTGGAAACAATCGCTTACCCGCAGCCGCTCTCTGAAAAAACTGAGCAATGTCAGTGTGGCGAATGACGAAATGCATTCCATTCATTTGATGAACTGGGCAGATGTTTGTATTGATCTGGCAACTTCGGTGGTATTTGAGGCGGTCAGACGCGAACAGCCAGTGCTGGCAGCGGATTACCTGCACGCGGGACGTTCTGCGGTAGCCGTCTATATGCCGGAAACCGAGTTGCGCTGTCGTGACGATGTTTATGAAAGAATCAGTCATTTTTTGACGCATGGTTGCCGGGACTTTTATGTTCCCGCTCATCGCGAGCGGTTTCTGGCCGAGATGCTGGATGTGAATGGGCCGGATGTATTGCCACGTTATGTGCAATTACTGGAAGAAGCCGGGGACAAGTCATTATAAGGATCAGAAGGCATGGCTGTTAAAAACTGGTGGATAGTCGAGCGCTTCAGACGAATGGTGCTGGCATTTTATATCCTCAAAGGAGGCTATAAAATGGCCAATGTGAGAGGGCAAGTCCTTAAAATGTCGGTTGATCATTGGCGCGTTCTCTGGCGTATCAACAATTACTCGATCAAGGAACCCGATACGCTCGACTGGCTGGACAGGATGAAACCAGATTCGGTTTATTTTGATATTGGAGCTAATATTGGGCAGTATTCGGTTTATCCCGCAAAAAAATACGGTGAAACGCTGCGAATCTTTGCTTTCGAGCCGCAGAGTAATAACTATTTTTCATTGAATAGAAATATCTATTTGAATAACATGAAAAATTGTATTTTTGCTTATTGTATTGGAATCGGCGGGAAAAGTGGTTTTGATAAACTGTATGTGCCCAAATTCGTGCCCGGTGGCAATCGCTCGCAACTTGGCCAGGAATCACTGGAGGCAATGCGCTCGCCAACGACTCATATTCAGGGAATGTTTGGCGTCACGCTTGATGACTTATGCGAAAAGTGGGAATTTCCCTTTCCTAATTATCTCAAGATAGACGTCGATGGTATCGAAATTCAGATTCTCAGGGCGGCAACCAATGTATTGAAAAACCCTGCGCTGTGGTCAGTGATTGTAGAACTGGAAACGGATGAGGAGCAGAAAGAGGCCACTGCGATCATGCATACGGCAGGAATGAAACTTACCATGAAATCCACCGGCAACTGGGGTGAAACCTGTTGTATATTTGAACGGGCTTAACTCAGATTGAAACAGCATGGAGCGCGCAACTGGCGTGAATGGTTTGTAAGATGCGCGCTGATATTCTTTTGCGTCGGTCTTCCATATAAATCATTGTTTTATAGTTCAATATTTGTGTTGGTGCTGGCATGGCTCATTGATGGTGGTTTGGCGGGTTTCAGGCATCTTTTAACGGAACCACTGGTTCAGGCGATATTTGTTTTTTGTTTCATGTTGCTCCTGGGAGCGCTCTGGGGTGAGCCATCTCTGGATGGTCGCCATAAATGGATCAAATATCTGCTACTCCTGTTATATCTACCATTTTTGGCATTATTGAACAGAAAACGACTCCCCTGGGCAATCGGCGGGCTGGCTGTGACATATGGGTTGGTGCTGTTTGTCGGTGTTTATCAATGGATCGCCGAGAATAAACAGGGCGTATCAGCCTTTGGTTTATCTTATTCGGTTTTTTCTGCAATACTGGGTATCGGCACGATTCTGTCTGTTTATTTTGCCTGCCACAATCGTGACAGCTTGATACGAGCTTCCCTGCTTGTATTCGCTTTGATGCTATTTTTTCTGCAATTTCAGCAAGGTGCGCGAGGTTTTCTGTTGGCGACATTGCTTACACTATTGATACTGGCATCTCATTACTTCTGGTCGAACCTGCGCAGATTTACCGGACTGGTTCTGGCGTTGGCAGCGATGGCTGGACTGTTTGCCTACACCAGTCCCATTATGCAGGATCGGTGGGAACTGGTGCAGCAGGATATTGCAAAAATACAGCAAGCCGATTACAGCAGCAGTATTGGATATCGGTTGGCAATGTGGGACGTTGGCATACATGGGATTCTGCAGCAACCCTGGTGGGGGCATGGTACGGGCGCGCCAAAGTCATACTTTAACCGGACAGTTCAGCATTATAAAAATGGAATTTATAAGGATCTGTCTGATTTTCATCCTTATGCGCATTATCACAATGACTGGATCGAGATCGGTATGCATCTGGGGGTGCCAGGGATTCTCTCCTTGATGTATCTATTGTGGACATGGTATGCGACTTTCAGACGCAGCGGTGTGGCTTTGCTGGGCGTGGGGATGATAAGTTTTGTATTTTTGTCGGGATTGACGGAGACTTTTATGGTTTTTAATAGTATTCCGGTACTATTGTTGTTCATTACCGCTATAACCGTTACCGTTTGTTGGCAGAAAAAACATGAATAGAGGAGGTGGTTTGTATGGATGATTTGATATCTCCTGTGGTCGAAAATCCGAATCTCATTGATCCTGTTAATTCCGACATAGAAACGTACTTACTTAGTCTGGTAAAACGAACAGATCATCCTGTGTTGCTTGAGATGGAAGCCTTTGCCAGGCAAAATGAATTTCCCATCGTGAACAGATTGGCTGGTGTTTTTCTGGAAATGCAGGCAAGAATGGTCAATGCCAGGCGTATTTTTGAGTTTGGCAGTGGTTATGGTTATTCTGCTTACTGGTTTGGGCGAGCAGTCGGAGCGGGCGGGCAGGTTTTTTGTACAGATGGAAATCCGCGCAACCTGGATCCAGCAAGACGATATCTGACAGACGCCGGTCTATGGGAGCGTATCGATTTTCGTATCGGGTTGGCGCAGGATATTTTCATGCAGATCGAAGGAGATTTCGACATTTGCTATAACGATGCGGACAAGGGAGGATATCCCGACATCTGGTTGATGGCGAAAGCGCGCATACGTCCGGGTGGTCTGTATATTGCAGACAATGCCCTATGGCATGGCCGTGTGGTGTTTGCGCCTGGAAGTTTTTCCGATATCAAGCCTGGCTGGACTGAGGCAATCAAGCAACATAATCAATTGATTTTTAATGATCCCGAATTCGATGCCTTTATCAATCCAACGCGTGATGGCGTTATCGTGGCGCGCAGAAAAATGGCATAATACTTGGCGGCAGCTTTATTTTGGCTATGTCGCAATTAATTGTTGAATTGAGCGTCCAATGTGTATCGGTATGTAAAAAGAGGGGCGCACCATG
>JAVVEX010000126.1:0-4355 GCA_032251195.1 Nitrosomonas sp. | reverse complement strand
TGATGGGTTTGTTCGGGTCAGTATGCGCCTTATAATAGAAAAAATCGGGTTTGGCTGAACAATCTTGCTAATCAGGACACCTTATATACTTTATAGTTTATGGCCAGACCGTCCATTGTCTCGGTTTGCGGTAATCCTGCCGCACGCCATCGCAGACATCATGACCTGTATGCTCCGCCTGCTGGTTGGATTGTAGGAATTCCATGTGTCTGGTGACTGTGCCGGGCATGAGTTCAGATAATGTTCGGTCACAAGTCAGTAACAACTGGATCGTCGGGTCAGCCAACATCTGCTGCGCGTATAGATCGGTCTTGCTTTTTGCCTGGCCGAGATTCCCGGCCTGACATAAACTCGCAATTTCGGCATCGAGCTGCTCCAGTTGTTTCGACAGTGAGTTTATCTGTGATATATTAATGGATTCCATACAATTTTGCGCGGCGATTTCCCGTGGTTTCGTCTCAATTATTTCGATCGGTTGCGCATGGGTCAGAAAGGATCCCCCAATGAACGCCCAAAAACAATAGAAAATTCTGGTCATCATATCTGGTCAATAATTCCGTAAAATTTTGGTAATTTTTACTGCACGGTACCATGGAGGGATTGCTTTAGGCTAAGCAGCAGTTTGTCATGCAATCCACCAAAACCACCGTTGCTCATGATAACAATGTGATCACCAGCGCGCGCGTTGGCGGTAATGGCGTCGATCATCTGTTCCAGATTATCATGGGTGCTGGCCTTATCGCCAAGCGTGGCCAGCGCGTTGTGCATATCCCATCCGAGCTGGCTAACATAGCAGAAAATCCGGTCAGCCTGTGTTAAGCTTTTTGCAATACTCTCCTGCCAGACGCCAAGTTTCATGGTGTTGGAACGCGGCTCCAGCACGGCAATAATGCGTGATGCGCCAATTTTCTCGCGCAGGCCAGCCAGTGTGGTCTGAATGGCGGTGGGGTGATGTGCAAAGTCATCATAAACCTGGATGTCGTTGACGGTGCCGCAGTGCTCCATCCGGCGTTTGACGTTTTTGAAACTCGCCAGTGCCTCGATTCCAACCGATGCGGGTACGCCGGCATGACGCGCGGCAGCTATTGCCGCCAGCGCATTTAGACGATTATGTTCTCCCAGTAAATCCCAGTTCAGCGTGCCGAGTAATTGGTTCTGAAAAACGATCTGTGTCGATTGGTGCGCGATTATCACTGCTTGCCAGCCTTGAGGAGAATTGAATAACTCTACTGGTGTCCAGCAACCTTGTGCCAATACACGCTGCAAGGCGACCTCTTCTCCATTGGCGACGATCAGGCCATTCCCCGGTATCGTGCGTACAAAATGATGAAATTGACGTTCGATAGCAGCCAGATCATGAAAAATATCCGCATGGTCATATTCGAGATTATTCAGAATCGCGGTTCTGGGGCGATAGTGGACAAATTTGGAACGTTTGTCGAAAAAAGCAGTATCGTATTCATCTGCCTCGATGACAAAAAAAGGAGAATTTGATGGCGTATCCAGAATGCCGCCAAGGCGTGCAGATAATCCAAAGTTTTCCGGTACGCCTCCAATCAGGTACCCTGGAGCGAGTCCTGCGTATTCGAGTATCCACGCTAACATTGAGCTGGTCGTGGTCTTGCCATGCGTGCCCGCTACCGCCAGTACCCACTTATCCCCTAAAATATGCTGAGAAAGCCATTGCGGCCCTGAAAGATAAGGTAGCTGACCGTTCAGGATGGCCTCCATCAGAGGATTGCCGCGCGTGACGACGTTACCGATTACGAACAGGTCCGGTTTCAGTTTGATTTGTGCCGTATCATAACCTTCAATCAGGCGGATACCCTGATCGGCGAGCTGCGTGCTCATTGGTGGATACACGCTGGTGTCGCAGCCGCTGACGGTATGGCCAGCCGCGCGCGCCAACAGTGCCAGCCCCCCCATGAAGGTGCCGCAAATACCTAAGATATGAATATGCATGAATTTCCGAAAAACATGAAGATTGGGAATGAGTGAAATAGCGGTCAAAATCAAGCGCCGCCTGCATTATACCCTTGCGCGCATTCTATGGCGTGATCCCGGACGGAGCATTTCTCAAACCAGCATGATCCAATGAACCAAGCTGGAATTTATCGCGGCAGGTTTGCGCCTTCTCCTACAGGCCCATTGCATTTTGGCTCGCTGGTCGCTGCGGTCGGCAGTTATCTGGAAACAAGGTCACGCCAGGGAAAGTGGTTGGTCAGAATTGAAGATGTAGATGCGCAGCGCGTCATCAAAGGCGCGGCAGACGATATTTTACGTACACTGGAAGCGTTTGGGCTCTATTGGGATGAGGCGGTGGTTTATCAAAGCCAGCGAAATACCGCCTATCAGGAGGCAATACAAACTCTGCGATGCAACGGCTGGCTATACCCCTGTATTTGTTCACGTCAACGGATAGCGGCATGTGCCCGCCAGGGTCGGGATGGTTTCATTTATCCCGGAACCTGCCGCACGATGACAACGGCCTTGGAAAGCGATGGTTACCGGCATTCTTCCTGGCGAGTGCGCACGCAGAGCCAGATCATTCAATTCGATGACATGCTGCGCGGACACCTGAGGCTTGATCTGCAAACAGAACTTGGGGATTTTGTGCTGCGCCGGAGCGATGATGTCTTCGCTTATCAGCTGGCGGTCGTGGTAGATGATGCATGGCAGGGTATCACCCATGTCGTGCGTGGCGCCGATTTATTACTATCTACCTTCCGGCAGCTTTATTTGCAACAATTATTGAATTATGCCGCGCCAGTGTATTGCCATTTGCCACTGGTGCTTGATGCTTATGGCAAAAAACTGAGCAAACAAACCCGCGCCACCCCTGTTTCCAAGACACACCCATTGCCAGCACTGGTGGCAGCATTGGCGTTTCTAGGTCAGGATGTATCCGATGTTCCACAAAATAATATCCATACATTCTGGCAATGGGCAATCACCAACTGGCAACGAGGCAAGATTCAGTCGGGTAATGACGATTTTAAATGTGCGCCGCCAACAGTATTATAGTTTCCGGTGCCATCATTTCTCCGGTGCTTTATTGCTCGTGGAAGTGTTTCCTGACGTATCAAATATAGATTGCACCAACATTTTCCACCTATACCTTATCGTTATTTAACGCCTTGAATTTAAATAGACATAGATTGCTCTCTAATTTAACACTTGAAAAAATAAAAATGTGTCATTATATGATTCGCTGTGATAAACGATTGACGGGCGTCTCTAAAAATTCAGGGTTTCAAACAAGACGAGGCAAAAACAAAAAATATTGACGCAGCATATGATTTATATGTAAGAAAATATGGATTTTTAGAGATGCCTTGGCGTTTATCAAATTCAAAAACTTGTAATGAGGCTACCAGAGGAAATAAAGATGAAACGAATTTTTTTGTTTATTGCGACCAACCTTGCCATTCTGGTTGTACTGAGCATTACATTGCGTCTGTTGGGTGTCGATCGGGTGCTGGATGAGGATGGCAGTGGACTGAACTTCAATGCACTGCTTGTTTTTTCAGCTGTCATCGGGTTTGGCGGCTCACTTATTTCACTTGCCATCTCCAAATGGAGCGCGAAGCGCATGACAGGCGCGGTGGTGATCGATATTCCTTCCAATGCGACCGAAGGCTGGCTGGTTGACACGGTCAGGCGCCAGGCTCGTATGGCTGGAATTGGCATGCCTGAAGTAGCTGTTTACGACTCTCCCGATATCAATGCTTTTGCGACCGGCATGAATAAAAACAATGCGCTGGTTGCGGTGAGCAGCGGGTTATTACAAAAAATGACACAGGATGAAGCCGAAGCGGTACTCGCGCATGAGGTCAGCCATGTTGCCAACGGCGACATGGTGACCCTTGCATTGATTCAAGGTGTGGTCAATACTTTTGTCATTTTCCTGTCGCGTATCATAGGACATATGATCGACCGTGTTGTTTTTAAAACAGAAGAAGGCCACGGCCCGGCATATTTTATTACCAGCATCATCGCCCAACTGGTATTGGGCGTACTGGCCAGTACCATTGTCATGTGGTTCAGCCGTCAGCGTGAATTTCGTGCGGATGCAGGCAGTGCGAAGCTGTCGAGTCGCGATAAAATGGTTGCTGCACTGCAAAAGCTACAGAAGGAATATGAACCATCCCATTTGCCAGAGAAAATAGCCGCATTTGGAATTTCAGGACAGAAAAGCAAGTTTGGGCAACTGTTCATGTCCCATCCACCGCTGGAGGAGCGTATCGAAGCACTACGCGCTGCCCGCTGATTTGATATTGCCGTATTACCGGCTGATGCTGTTTATTTGCGGTTATTATCTGGCCAGAATATTTTCTGGTCAGATAACTATTTTT
>JAVVEX010000125.1:0-4547 GCA_032251195.1 Nitrosomonas sp. | reverse complement strand
CATTTAAAATCAAAATAATAACGTTATTACCTTATCTAAATTCTATTTTCAAGTACTTTTAAGCGCGATTGCCCTGGCCTAGACCAGGCCAACCATTGACATTCTATAGTGGTGATGATGCGCGTAACGAATACATCTATAAATTTGTGACCAAGGCGCGCTACAAGCGCAGCTCGCGTGGCGAAATCCTAGACGAAGGTACGCTTTATGTTGCGCGTTTCAATGATAACGGAACTGGAGAGTGGTTACCGCTGGATATCAATGACCGTCGCTTCCAGGCAGCCATGCGCAATAAGGGTGTTCATTTTCAGGACCAGGCTGATGTGCTGGTGAATACCCGCCTGGCCGCCGATACTGCCGGTGCGACCAAAATGGACCGCCCGGAATGGATTGTCGTTCATCCACATACCAACGAAGTTTATGCTGCGTTAACAAATAACAGCGCGCGCACTGCGGATGATACCGACTCGGCCAATCCACGCCCAGGCAATCCTTATGGGCATATTATCCGCTGGCGCGAGCAAGGGAATCGTAACTGGGCAACCCGGTTTTTCTGGGACATTTATGTGTTGGCCGGACCTGAATCCGATAGCCAGATAACGCCTGCCGTGAATGGTGCTGCGCTTACCCAGGACAATATTTTTGCCAGCCCGGATGGTTTGCGTATTGATACCAACGGTATTTTGTGGATTAGTACGGATATGAGCGGCAGCCAGCAAGGTGAAGGACCATTTGGTAACAACAGTCTGCTGGCAGCCAATCCAGTTACTGGTCAAATCAAGCGTTTTCTGTCAGGCCCGATAGATGCCGAAATCTGCGGGACTGTCTCGACACCGGATAACAAAACCATGTTTGTTGCAATCCAGCATCCGGGGGATCGGTCACAACCCAATATGTTTACCAGTAACTGGCCGGAAACACTTTTTGCAAATCCTGGTAATGCAGTTGTATTACCAAACCCAAGCGGTGCCCGCCCCCGCTCCGCACTTGTTGCGGTGAGCCGCGATGACAGGGGTATGATCGGGTTGTAATTAATGTAGCCACTAAGATTACAATTTCGATCCGCTACATCATCCCGGGCTTCGGCTCGGGATCCCACAGTCCGATCCGTCAGGAGCGCGCCGGGATTGCGTTATTGATGAGTTGAGTGAAGCAGAATGAGATTTGTAATCTGCTGTAAATCTGGAACAGGCAAGTGCATCGTCAACGCTTGAGAAAGATCATATCACGAATGACATGTCCCAACTTCAAACCACGTTGCTCAAATTTGGTCAATGGCCGATAGGATGGGCGAATAGCGTAATCGCTGACAGTATTGCTCAACTGGCGCTCGTGGTTGAGCACCTGCAGAATATGCTCGGCGTAATTTTCCCAGTCAGTGGCGATATGCAGATAGGCACCTGGCTTCATGCGGGCGGTTAGCAAGGATACAAAATCAGGTTGAATCAGGCGTCGTTTGTGGTGACGTTTCTTGGGCCATGGATCCGGAAAAAAGATATGCACCCCATCGAGTGACTCATCGGGCAGCATGCGTTGCAGTGTGGAATGTGCATCGCAGGCGATGATTTTCAGATTTGTCAGGTTTAACTGCTGGATGCGGTTGAGCAGGCTGCCGACACCAGGAGTATGAACTTCTACGGCTACAAAGTCTTTTTCAGGGTGTAACTGCGCAATGGCAGCGGTAGTCTCGCCCATGCCTGAGCCAATTTCAAGTATTTTAGGTGCTGTGCGGCCAAACAGGGTTGTCAGGTCAACAGGGTTTTCGGAGAATGGAATACCATGGCATGGCAATAATGTTGCATAAGCACGACGCTGTGCATCCGAATAATATCCCTGGCGAAGCACATAACTGCGAATGAAAGGGGGTGAAGACACAGTGACCAGGATCTTTGTTTTTCAGCGTATCGCTTTAGGGTGTATGCCGGCCTTGAGCGCGTGAATGGCTTCTTTTGCCGAATTGACAACCAGTCCACGCGGGCAGAAGTAGTATTTCGATAGTTCCCGCTGCGCATGGAGCTGCCTGACTTGCTCGAGAGTTTCCCATTTGCTTGTTCGCATGGACTCCCAGGTTTGCGTGGCGTCGTCACCGATGGCGTAACGTTTTCGTTCACGGGTTTCACAGCGCAGCGCCTCGTATGAAACATTATCGCCGCCTTGGGGAGAGCGGATGATCAAACTATAACGAATCAGACGTTGCTTCTTGTCAACACTGATCGAATTCGCATCGATGAAATAGCGCATGTTATTGACAGGTCCGGCATCAAACATCAACAGATCGCCGGTTTGGGGATAGGGTGGCAAGCCAGAGGCTATTTCCTCCCATGTCTTGCCATGATCGAACGTATCGACGAATTCCTGCCTGCCGGCGCAGGCACTCAGGAGCAGGAGACAAACGCAGGCAGGCAGCAGACAATTGACACCGTTCATTTTAAATCCTTGACGAGCGCTTCCCGTATATTGTCAGCCACGGGATCGATTACCGCTTGATAAGCAGGATGCTCGACCCCCATGCTCAGGATTGCCCCCTGTCGTAATGCGCTGATCATGGCCGGTGACAATTCAAAGCGTAAAAAATGAACAGCGGACGTTTTTTCATCATTGGCGCGATCGAGGTCTTCATCGGCAATTCCATAAATACGGGCATGGCCGGCAATAGTGACCCATACCTGGTTTTCGATGCCGATCAGTTGAGCAAGTTTTTGCGCTCGCTCCACCGGATCACTGTATTCGATCAGCATGGTTGCTCTCCAGCCATGCCCATCAGGAACCAGTGGGTTATAGACATCCAGCTCCTGCTGAATGTCGGCTTCCTCAAATATTTTTTCAGCGCGCAGCATTTCCTGGATTTGATAGCGCATCGTAAGTTCATCTTCGAATAGCAGTGTGACGTGTTCCCCGAGCGCAACCGAGCGGTTTTTTTTGTGTGCCATGACCTCGGCGCGGAAAGATTCCCTGCTTTTGGCGTAGGCTTCGAGTGTCAACAGACTGTCACGAGTGATGTGAGACATGGCATTTCCTTGCATATCGGTTATATGTTGCGTCAATATTCTTTATTCGCGCTTCGCCTTGTTCAAGGTTTTGCATCATGATGGGTATCTGATTGTACCTGCAGATGCGAAGCCTCTCCGTAAGCCATGCGCAGTAGGGTCAGGGGGTGGTGCTTTATGGTTTGTTCCGGCTTCATTCCCTGTTGAATATGCCGTGCGGCGATTGCGCAATCCGAGCTGATGTAGTCAGGATCTGCCGCACTCATTTGCCGAAAAACCGGTCGACCGATTTTCATCGAGTCATCAAAAAATTCCTGCTTGACTCCCCATGTGCCATCATGCCCGGAACAGCGTTCAACCGTCATGATTTCCGTACCGGGGATTTTCTGCAGCAAGTCCCGCGTTTTCTTGCCGAGATTCTGTACACGCAAATGGCAGGGGATATGGTAGGCGACCTTGCCAAGCGCATGCTGGAAATCAGTTTTCAGTAGCCCTTCATGGTGCAGCAGCATCAGATACTCAAATGGATCAAACATGGCATTGGCAACCATGTTGACTGCTTCATCGTCTGGAAACAGCAAGGGCAGCTCCTGTTTGTACATTAACGTGCAGGAAGGAACAGCAGATAAAATCGCATAGCCTTCTTTTGCCAAGCTGACTAAGTGAGGAATATTGCGGTCTTTAAGGGCGGCCACACTTTTCAGATCGCCGAGTTCCAGCTTGGGCATGCCGCAGCAGGACTCCTGCGCAACCAGTGTTGCAGGAACCTCGTTGTGCGCGAGTATCCAGAGTAGATCGTGACCAATGCCAGGTTCGTTGTAATTGACATAGCAGGTGGCATAGATCGCTGCTTTTCCCGGCACGTTGATACTGGGTTTTGGGGCAAAATGCTCATCAGGTTTCGCATGAGTGCGAAATTTTTGCGCACTGTAAGTTGGCAGCTCCCGGTCGGGATGAATACCAATCGCTTTACTGAAAAGTTTGCGCGTGGCAGGCGTTTGTGTAATGGCATTGGTCGTCTGCACAACGACCGGTATGGTGGCAAGTTTACCCATGGCGTCCGTGCTGGAGAGCAGCTTGTCGCGCAAACTTGCACCTTGTTTTTCGTATTTGACCGCCTTGGCGCGCAGCATCAAATGCGGGAAATCTATATTCCATGGATGCGGCGGCACATAGGGGCATTTAGTCATGAAGCATATGTCACACAAATAGCAGCGATCTACCACTTGCCACAGATCATGTTTTTCCACACCATCGAGTTTACCCGTTTTGCCATCGTCGATCAGATCAAACAGGCTGGGAAATGTAGTGCAAAGATTAACGCAACGCCGGCATCCGTGGCAAATATCGAAGACCCGGTACATTTCCTCGAACAGGTGCTGCTCATCGTAAAAATCCGGGTTTTGCCAATCAATCGGATTGCGTTTGGGTGCTTCCAGACTGCCTTCGCGGGTTGACATGGGATGGGAATCAAAAAATTCAAAAATAAAACAGGCTGCAAATAAAATTTGCCCGGAAATACGTTAAACAAGCATTGGCCGGGCAAATAAATAAGCTCAG
>JAVVEX010000124.1:0-4659 GCA_032251195.1 Nitrosomonas sp. | reverse complement strand
GGCGATGCCGCAAGCACGGCGAGGCAATCGGCAGCGGAGGTGGCGTGCGGTTTCTCGATCATGCGGTTTGATCTCTCGGTAGTTCAGCAGTTGGCCTCGGCGACAGACCGGGCGTGTCGGCAATGCGGGCCTCGGCGCTATCGGGGCCTGTCTCTGTCCATTCGCCGCCATATTGCGGTAAAAACATCTCGGGGTCCAGATCACTTTCCCGCACGCTCTATCGCACGCTGGCTCGCACAATTGAAGTCGGGCATAATGCTGTACATTCTGAACAACTTTATCTGAATAACTTCAAAGGAAGGCAGTATGGAGGTCATCTATCCCATGTTTGCGATGGTGGTTCTGACGGCCATTGTCGGTGGCATGACGGCGTATATTCGTATCAGCAGCGCCTATTCGGGCAAGATAAACCCCAAATATTTTCGCTTGATGGCCAACTATGATATCCCCGAAAGTGTCGCCAAATTTGGTCGTAACTTCAATAATCTGTTCGAAGTACCTACCTTGTTTTACGCCGCCTGTCTGGCGTATATCGCACTGAATCTGACTAGTACCTTGTTTCTGTTACTGGCCTGGTTATTTGTGGCGTTGCGCGTTGTTCACTCTCTTATCCATTTAACCTACAACAATCCGTTGCATCGCTTCCTTCCCTTCTTTCTCTCGCTTTTATGCGTGCTCAGCATGTGGGTGCAACTGGTGATGCAGGTCGGTAGCCTCTCTGGCCAAAACGTATAGAGGCAGTCTTGCCGCACTGTGCACTATAACCTTTCACCCGTTGTTGAAAAAAAACAGTCGCTCTGCATCCAAAACCAATGTGACAGGCATCTACTAAACACTATCAATCTGGAGATTCAAACAATGGGCGATTTAATTCCTATCGTGTTTTTCATCGTGATCGCTGCATGCATTATTACGCCTGTGTACCTAAGTCATCGTACTCGTGTGAAGGAACTGGAGACTCTGACAAAACTTGCCGATTGCAACGAAGAGATTCGCAATGAGTTACTCAAGTTTATGCGGCGCAACACCGATCCACGCAGCGACCTGCGCAAAGGCGTCGTGCTAATAGCACTGGCACTGCCGATTATCGTGGCATTCATTGTCGATGGCAGTGGAATAAACTCGATCATATTCGGCGGCATTCCCTTGTTAGTTGGACTGGCCTTCATATATATGGCTAAATCGGCGAAAACAACGACAAGAGACCTGACAAACTGAGTTCGGAGCATGACGAACCTATTCGCAGGGAGCGCGAGCGGCATGAGTCGGAACTGGTGCTGCGCGCGACCATTGCGGATGATACCAAGGCATTTGGTGAGTTAGTGACACTGCACCAAAGCGCTGTGCGTGGCTTTTTAATGCGTTTGTGCCATGATGCCACCCTCGCGGATGATTTAGCGCAGGAAACCTTCTTGAGCGCCTATCGCAAGCTGGCGGGTTTTCGCCAAACTGGTGCGTTTTCGAGCTGGTTGTTTGGCATCGCCTATCGCAGTTTTTTGCAACATCGGCGCCAAGAGAAACGTGAGCGGGAAGTACAGGAAGAGTTTCGGCAGCTGCAAATTGCGGACACGGAATTCTACGAACAATTGACACCTGTGCAGCGTGAGCTGGAGCGTGCGATTGGACAGCTGGAAGCGCGAGAGGCCGCTGCAATCTCGCTCAATATCAGCATTGGTTTTTCCCATAGCGAAGTGGCCACCATCATGAATTTGCCGCTTGGCACTGTAAAAAGTCTTATTAATCGCGGTTTATCCAAACTGCGCACGGCCCTGGAATTGCCGAACGCATCCGAGAGGAAAAAATGAACCATCCGCAGTCCAATGACCCCTTGATCTCTTTGCTGACTGGAATGCCCGATGTGCCTGAAGCCGAATTTTGTGAGCGCGTTCTGGACCGCTTGCAAGCGCAAGCACTGCGGCGCAAAGTCGCCTTTCTTATCGCATGGTGTTGCGCAATTGCGGGAATTGCCTTGAGACTACCCCTCGAACGCTTACTGAACCCGCTTCCATTATTGACTCAAAAAACCGAAATTTTATGGGCGCAATACGCAACCGCGGAACCTCTGTCCTCATTCACCCAAGCCCTGATGAGCAACACAAATCTGCTTGTCGTGTTTATTGCTGGAGCACTGGTGCTGTTGATTTCAAGTACGGTCTTGATGCAGGAATAGCAAGCGGAACAGCATCCCTTACCACTTTTTTCTTGCGGATCAATTGCTGCGGGACAACACTCGCAACTTCATCTCGAATGCGTCTTCCGCGGTTTCCACAATACCTAAGATAGCAATCAGGTTGAGATCCTCTTCAGGACTTTTGGTCCAGTTGCCACCGGCCGTTATGCTGCCAGTCCACGCCGAATCCTGCAACCAACCCTGCTCCTCAAGTTGCTCGGCGAAAAAGTCATACAGCGTGCCAATAGCCCAGTCGATGGTGAGATCACTCCGGGTTTCAACGTCATTTAGCGAGTTTACAGCACTACTTACAAACGCCATCCTGGGGGTGCCCGCACCCGGCCCCGGCCCACCCGATTCTTCCGGTATTTTCAGGGTCGGTATGTGTTCCGAAACACGCCCGGTCATATTGCCCCGCATACCGAAACTCTGACTCCTCTGTTGTTCCTGTTGTGCGCAGGTGTATCTCCCCCGATACATACGATTGTTGGTATGAATCAGGCTCACAATATTGCCATCATCACCTGCGTTAAATGTCAAAGTCATATTGCCGAAATCATCATGGCAAAGATCCAGAGGGATGGCATTGGGCTGTTGTCCGCCCGCTGGCACAAACCCCCTGGGCTGCGGCGCAGCAACCCTGTTTGGCAATGGCAGCTCCCGCCAGCCTTCCATCGCCAACGACTCCAACAACAGAGAGTTTGCTTCTTCCAGTGTGTTGCTCGTTGCCAATACAACTCGCTGCACCACTCCCTGGTCCAGACTGCCAAGAATGCTGAAATCCTCAGGAATATCAAACCTGGGGAAATCCTCCATAATGTCGCTGTAAATACCGACAGCCGGTGCATTCCCTAAGTTCAAAAATATTTTAGCCAGATCGAGCGGTATAGTGTCTTCAAATTCAGTGGCAGCCTGCGCGCTGCTTGCCAGCATGAACATCGCTATCAGTAACAGTTTCCTTTTCATGTTTCTCTCCATACCGGTTGCATGTCAGCAGATTTATTGTCTCTTGTAAGAAAGCCGGAAACGCAGATGGTAGTTGTCGTCTTCAACATGAATAATATCCAGCAATCCTGCCAGTTCGCTATCATCGCTGGTTAGCTTGCGCCAGGTACTGCCAGCAGTACCCTCACCTGTCCAGGACGCATCCTGCTCCCAGTCCTGATTCTCCAATTGCCCCGCAAACCAGCGGTTTATCTCAGCCATGTTCCAGTCCAGCGTCAGGGGCGAACTGGTGGTGTAGGCATTGCCGGAACCGGAAATGCCACTACCAAATGAAGGCCTGAACCGTGAACCTCGGTCTTCTTCGGGTAATACCAGTATGGGCATGTGTTCATTGAGTCCGGCCATAGGGTTGAAGCCAGCGGAGGCGTTTTGCCGCTGCTCGTTCTGTTGGGCACAAGGCATACGGGTATTGTTGACGTTAGCGTTGGCGCTATAATTCCAGTCCAGTCCGACGCGATTATAAATTCCCTGTCGATTCCTTGGACCAATGGATATCAATCCGTAGCTGTCGTGGCATAACTGATTACGAAATAACCGGGACGGCATGGTTGTCATATTGCGGACAAAACCACCGCGCAGTTGAACGGAACGGGTTTCAAGCTCTGACCAACCTGAACGTGCCAGCTCAACCCGGATACTCTCTTCCATAATGTCTGTAGATAATTCAGATTTCAGAATAAGAATCATGGAAAATCCCCGGTCCAGACTGCCCTCAACAATTATGTCGTCCGGCATGGTGAAATCGGGAAATCCATCGGGAAAATCAAGATATATCTGCCCACTCGCCAGGTCTTCCGCCAGTTGCCTGGGAACGGTGTCACGTAGCGGTAGCGCTGGCTCCTGTACTGCGCACGCAGCCACTATCGATGTCAACAGCAATGGCATGAGGTTACGTGTTTGCATGTTTAGCCTCCTTGTAAACAACAGAACTGAAAAGTATCCTTCACTGCGGGATTTGTCCAGTTTTACCGTTACTCTTGTGACGGGAATCCATAACAGAACGCTGTTGATAGCGTGATGGGGTTCACAGTTTGTGAGAGATTGTTCTTGAACAGTAAGTTGGAAATAGGGCGGAAGCTGCTGGCACTGGTGTATTCTCCGTTACCCCTTGCGTGATACGTTGTAATATCCGGGTGCTCACCAGGAACCGCTCAGCCACGCCTGATACCAAGCAATTCTCCTGATTCTGGATCGATAATGAGGCTTACTGATGAGACTCCACGGGTACCCGGTGGCAGCTTCGTTTCAAATATTACGGCCGTATTGCTCCCTTCTTCTTCTCGCACGATCACTTTGGCGCTCTCAGGAACGGTAATTCGTCCCTCTGCAAATTGGTAAGCGTTCTGAGCGATCTCCAATTTCCTGATCTCATCTGGATCAGGAGACAAATTACCATCCTGGCGAATGACTCGCCCGTTACTGACTATCAGGTTGCTACGGGAGAACTCCTGCCTGAGTTCTTGCAGACTTAACCGTTCTGGCAT
>JAVVEX010000123.1:0-4662 GCA_032251195.1 Nitrosomonas sp. | reverse complement strand
TCCGTGTAATACTTGTCCCATCATTTTTCCTCTTTAAGTTGATGGTAAAATATACCACTTAATTGTGGGACTAAACACGTAGTGCAGTTGATCTTGCCGCTATCAGACATATTGCTTTAGTCCTGATAAAAGACAAAATACCAGAAGCCGGTTGGGATAATGATTATCTGCGCCGTATTATTGGCGTAATTTAAGCTTGGTTGCCCTGACAGCAGAGAACGATATTATTCCGATTCGGTATGATTATCAGAACGGGACTGCAATGCAATAATGACTTCTTCATCCTCCACCTGAGGAAAATCCTGATAAAACTGTCCAACCGACTGAAAATCTTTCGGCGCCGACAGGCAGATCGTCTCATCCGCCAACGCCCCGACCTTGCGCAGCGATTCCGGCGACGCGACAGGTACTGCGCAGATCAGCCTGGCGGGTTTGCTCTGGCGCAGCATGTTGAGTGCCGCCATCATGGTGGCGCCGGTTGCCAGACCGTCATCAACGACAACGACGGTACGACCGGCAGGGTTGACGGGTGTACGCAACGGGGTATATGCCTTGCGGCGTTGGCGCATAACCGTCATTTGGGCCTCTTTCTCATGCGCCAGATAACGATTATTAGCTCCTACCGATGCCGCATGGTCGGCAACCTGCATGACGCCACCCTCATCCACAGCCCCAACGGCAAATTCCGGATTGCCGGGAGCGCGAAGTTTGCGAACCAGTATGATATCCAGTTCTCCATCAATCGCATCAGCAATGCTACGCCCCATTGGCACGCCTCCGCGAGGAATCGCCAGCACCAAAGGGTGCTGGCCTTTTATTTTGCCGAGCTCCGCAGCCAGTTGCAGGGCAGCATCTTTCCGGTCACGAAACAGCATAATGCACCCTGTATTTTTATTACTCGCCAGGTTTACGCTGTGCCGGTATCAATTGGTGGCTGGCTAATTGCGCATGCAGCTCCTGTATCGAAAGCTTGCTGTAATCCCTGGCAAGTTCTTTAACAGCGAAATCATTATTGCTTTGCAATTCATTGCGCAGCAGCCCCAGCATGCGACTGTCGGCAACTACCACTACCGATTTGGCCTGCTGTTTATGCGCAAGTCTGATAGCCTCTGTCGCAACCGATTGCGAAAAACGACGTTCATATTCTGCGCGATGCTGATCACGATGATCATCGTAGCCATGAACACCGCCACCCGCGCTGCCGCGATTGCCGCTACTGTTATCAGACCAAAGCGCCTTGTCCGCCGATTCATTTTCGGGATTGGCCAGCTCTTCATGCTCAACCAGACGCGGACTGGATTCATAAGCAGGAATCTCTGCTGGTTGTAATGAAAAAAAACGGGCACGAGAACCATTGACGACAGTGACGATACTATTCATTTGCGCTCTCCATGGAATGTATTGAACAAAAAAGAGACTGGTCTGCCTCATTGCGACACTATATAGCGATCTTACCCCGGAATTCTATATCCGTACCTTCTCCCACAGGGAGAAGGTAGAACAAGAGATTATGAAAAACCAGATTTAAGTGCAACGCATACAACATACATGAGCTTATGCGAAGCTCTGGATCCAAGTACTTTGTGTCTCTGTTTGTAAATCAAAGACTATCGAGCAACTTGCGTGCTTCTTCACGTTGTGGAAATGGCTGTTCGTTTGCCAGCAGATGTTCCAGTTCGTTGCGGGCACCGACCTTGTCGCCAGCCTGATCAAGCCCAACTGCGAAATGGTAGCGTATCTCCGCAGCTTCCGGCACCATCGCGACCGCTTTTCCCAACAAGGTGACGCCGCGCCGGGCTTGTCCCTGTTCGATCAGGATCCAGCCAAGTGTATCCATGATAGCCGGGGCATTAGGCGCCTGTTTATATGCCTTCTCGGCATACTCCAATGCCACCGGATTTTTCTGCTGCTGATAGATCCATGCCAGGTTGTTTAATGTGGCTGCATGCTCTGGATGCTGCGCCAGAATTGCCTGATACTGCTTGATTGCCGGATCATATTGTTTTCTGGCAAGATAAATACCGGCCAGATAGGTGCGGGTAATCGCATCTGTCGTATGTTCATTGATCCATTCATTGATGCGCTTTTCTGCCTGTTTTTCATTGTTGCTGCGCACAAGTGCTTCATGCAGTTTGATCATCAATTGACTGCTTTTCTGTTTCGTCAGCGCTTTGTCATAAGCCTTGGCTGCAGATGCGGCATCTTGCTCGCGCAACAAATCCCCTTCCAGCTCAAACCCAACCGACAATTGATCATGTTGCTGCTGAATTTCCCGTGTCACTTTCAGCGCCTGATCTTTGCGGCCAGCCTGAGCAGCCAGACGCGCTCGAGCAACTTTTGCCTCAACCAGATCCGGTTGAATAACAAGTGCTTTTTTCAGTGCAGCCTCTGCTGCTTTATTATCCTGCATAGCAACATACATTTGCGCCAACTGCAGCTGGGCAGGGGCGGAATCCGGCATGCGCGCAGCGAGTTTCTGGAAATTGTCGAGCGCTGCTTCTTTATCATTATTGGCAAGGGACGCGCGCGCCAGCAACTCGATGACGCTGAGATTATCGCCATTGGCAATTTGCAGTTTTTTAGCCAGTGCCAGTGATTTTTTGGGTTGTTCAACACGCAAGTAATGCAAACCGAGTTGAAGTGAGGCCGATAAATTATCTGGATTCGCCTCACTCGCCTGCTCCATCCAGCGAGTGGCGACATCATTATCTCCCTGTGCCAGGGCAATTCCGGCGAGCGTCTGCATCGCCTGCAGGTGTTTTTTGTCTTTCTGCAAAACTGCAGTCAGGCGCGCGCGCGCGGCGCCGGGATCGTTCTCCTGCAGATCGAGTCTGACAAGATTACTGATGGCAGGGAAATAATCAGCCTGTAAAGCGACTGCCTGGTTAAAGCTGGCGCGTGCTTTTGTCAGATCTTTCTTACCCAGGTAAATGCCGCCCTGCAAGTTATGAAACAAGGGATTGCCGGGGTGGTTTGCCTGGAGAGCAGCCACAACTTCCAGGGCTTTATTATATTCCTGACGCTGTAAATGGGTCATGGCCAGCATCACGCCGGCTCTACCGGACTGGCTGTCCAGCTGAGAAGCCATTTCCAGATCGGCAATCGCACTTTTGCTATCTCCCTGCGCCAGCTTGCTCATAGCCATCGCGGTGTGCAACTCGGCATTGTCTGGCATCAGCGCATCTGCTTTTTCAAAATACTCGGTTGCCCGGGCGAATTCACCGGCCCGCATGTATGCTTCGCCTGCCAGAGCGAATAATTGCGGATCCTGTTGTGCTGCGTTCAGTGCGGGCGCTAATGTCTCTACCGATTGCTTCGCTTGATTATTTTTCAGCTGAATCGACGCCATCAGTTTGATTGCATAGAGGTTATTTGGAATAGCCTTAAGGTAGGTGCCCACCTGCTGCTGCGCCTTGGAATATGATCCCAGTGCAAATTGCGTTGCGCCCATCAGCAAGACGCTCGGCATATGCCCGGGAGCGGCACCAAGGATTTGTTGCAGCGTTTCTCGGGCAGCTTCATGTTTTTTCTGACTGAAATCCAGCAGTGCTTGTGTATAGTTGGCAGCCAGATTTCCAGGCGAGAGTTTGAGCGCGGTTTCCAGGTCTGCCTGAGCCGTGTCAAATTTTTTATCGCCGATTAAAATAGCTGCCCGGTTGATATAGGCTGCCACGGCGTCTGGCTGCAGTGAAATTACTTTTTCGTAGAGTGTCAGCGCGTCGGCGGTATTGCCCTGTGCACGCAGTAAATCGCCTTTGAACAAGGCAGCATCGCTATTTTTCGGATTGTGTGTTACTGCATCATTGGTAAAATTCATGGCAGCTTCGATATTATTTTGTGTCAGCGAATATCTGGCCATACCGATCAAAGCGCCTGCCTGCTCCGGGTTTTCTTTTAGCCCCTGCTCAAACATTTCTCTGGCTTCCTGAAACTTGCCCATCGCCAGTAACGCATTACCACGCAGCACCAGCAATTCTGTCTGATTGTCCAGACTGGACAGCTTTCCAGTTTCATCGAGCACCTTCTGGAATTGCCCGGTTCCAAGCCAGGCCTGTCCCAACTCTGGCAACACCTTAACCGAATCCATCCCCAGGCTGAGCGCCTTGCTCAATTCTTTTTCGGCTGCTGGAATATTGCCTTCCCTGTTATAGAGAGTACCAAGCAGAAAGCGTATTTCTGCATCTTCAGGGCTGAGTTGCAGCGCATTTTTTAATTGGATGATCGCTGCCTTGTCATCTCCTTTTTGCTGATGCTGCTTTGCTTCCGCCACCAATGCCTGCGCATCCTTGGACTGACCACATGCGGAAAGAATAAACACTGCAATCAATATCAGTGCCAACACCGTTCCAAGTTTTGCCTGCATTCTGGTTTTACCTGGCTGACTCATTTTTACCTCGCTTAGTTAGATATAATTACAAAGGCTTTCTCTTTGACCGATCAGGCCAATAGCGTCATAAGAGATGTTACTCCGTCATCGCTGATAGAACAGATCAGTTATATCACACTCACAAACCGCCTATTTTGGGAATTAATAGTTATTTCATGCGTTAATGCTACACTTGAATGCGTAAAAATCAATTATTTTATATGCCTCTATACTATTTTCAGTTTGATCTGAGTGTGCGTTAGGCAAGCAGTAAGAAGGCGTAGCGGCAACTCGGC
>JAVVEX010000122.1:0-4688 GCA_032251195.1 Nitrosomonas sp. | reverse complement strand
TCTCATGATTCAACTCCCTATATCGTTGATCTAAAAGCATTTGGCAGAAATTGCTGAAAATAGTTCAGAGGCATAAAAATTAATGGTTTTAAACGGAACGAGGCAAGAACAAAAAATATTGGCGTATCATATTGTTGATATATAAGAAAATATGGGTTTTTGGAAATGCCCTTATTTATCATTCTCAAGATAAGCCTGCATGCGCGCCAGCTCGGTGCGGTGCACATCCGAAGATTGAGGAAAATCCATTCGCAGGCTTTGCAGGGTGTTCAGCAGAATCGAGGACACGATCAGGCGCGCATTGCGTTTGTCGTCGGCGGGCACGATGAACCAGGGAGCGATTTCGCTGCTGGTTGTGCCGATACAGTCAGCATAAGCATGCTGGTAGTCATCCCATTTGCGGCGCGCTTCAATATCGGCGCTGCCAATTTTCCAGTTTTTAGCCGGATCATCGATGCGCGCCAACAAGCGTTTGCGCTGCTCTTCCCTGGACAGATGCAGGAAAAATTTGACGATGCGCGTACCATTACGGTGCAGGTAGTTCTCCAGGTTGACAATATCACTGAAACGTTCCTGCCAGATATGTTTGGGATCAATAAATTCAGCTGGAATACGTTGCTGTTCGAGAAGATGGGGTTGTATCCGTACAACAACGACTTCTTCATAATAGGAGCGGTCAAAAATACCGATGCGACCGCGTTCAGGCAGGGATTTATTGGCGCGCCACAGAAAATCATGTTCCAGCGCTTCGGGGCCGGGAGCCAAGAAGCTGAAAACCTGGCAACCCTGCGGATTGATGCCAGACATGACATGCTTGATCGCACCGCCTTTGCCGGCAGAATCCATTCCCTGAAAAATCAGTAATACTGCATAACGATCATGCGCATATAACACTTCCTGCAATGCACCGATTTCCTGCCGTGATTCATCCAGCAACGCCAGGTAATCTTCCTTGGACTGGTAGAAAGGAGAGATTTCGGTCGACCATTGTGACAGATCGACACTGCTCCCTGGCTTGGCCAGGAACTTGTCGGTATCAATTTTAGTTTTCATGATGGTTTCTTTTTATGGGTGTTCGAGGGGCAGCTGGGAAACATCCGCTTTAGCGATTCTTGCTGGCAGGGATGGTCTGATCATGCGTATGATTTTCTGCGCGACGGCACGGCTGGTTGTCAGCTTCCCGCCATAGACGCCGATAACACGTGGACTGGCTGGCCGATCGCATTGCAGGCGTATCTCGCGTGAGCGTTGAAAAATTGCGCCATTGGCAGCGGGCAAGACACGCAAGCCAGCAAAGCGTGACAGTACCGAAATGTCGTGATGCGGAAAATAGTGCTGGAAACAATCCAGCAAATAGCGTTCTTCCGTTGCCAGCGGCGCAGTATTTTCCGGTGCGCCGCGATAAATGGTCTCGGTAGTGCCCAGCAGGATATGGCCTTTCCACGGCAATGCAAAGATCGCCCGTTGGTCTTGTGGCGATTCCAGGTAATAACAGCCTTGATTCAATTGACCATCCAGCACGAGATGGCTACCTTGCACCAGCTCGATCGGGAAAGGCGTGGGGCGTAGCGAAATACGGTCGGCAACCTGCTCAATCCAGGGGCCGGCTGCGTTAATCAGTACGCCCGCGCGGCAGAAGCGGGTTTGTTCCTTTGCCCTGAATTCGATGCTGCAATGATCATCCAGGATGGTCGCATGCGTAAATTCTGCCGGACAGGCCAGCATGGCGCCCAGTGACTGCGCGGAGTGCATGATGGCCTGCGTGAGCGCATGGTCATCGGTTTGCGCATCCTGGTACTGGAAGACATGCTGCAACCCGTCAGTGGACAGACCGTCCAGTTGATCCCACTGCTTGCAGGGGATTGAACGAAAACCGGAGCCAACGCCGAATCTGGCCAGCAGCGCATAGAGGCTTAATCCCATGCGGAGCATCCACTTGCTGCGGGTAGTGTGACGGTAAACCGGAATGTAAAACGGTTGCAGCCTGACCAGTGTGGGTGCCAGACGCAGCAGCTCGGTACGTTCCTTGAGACTCTCGGTGACCAATCTGAACTGGCCGCTTTCCAGGTAGCGCAATCCGCCGTGAACCAGTTTACTTGAGCGACTGGAGGTTCCCGCAGCCAGCGCGGTTTTTTCCAGCAGCAGCACGGTGTAACCCTGCGCGGCGCCAGCCTGTGCGATCGCGACGCCCTGTATGCCCCCCCCAATGATGACTATGTCGTAATGTGGATTCATGTTTGATTATGGCCGGGCAGATATTTTGCCGAGCATTGTGCCGATATCATCGGTTTCGATCAGAGTGAAGCCGGCATCGGCGTAGCAGACAGCCTTTACCGGATCATTGACGCTGTAGATAATCCATTGCCATGGCCCGGACCACATTTCGCCAATCGTTGCCGGCAGGATCCTGGTGCCGCAAAACAAATAATTCGGCTGTAGCTGTGTCGCCACCGCAAATGACGCTTCATCGCGTTGCTCAACAACCCAGCCAGTTTGCGCCATGCCCATGGTTCGAATCAGCGCCAGCGCCTTCCAGTCAAACGAGATCATGATGCATTGTGCCCGCACGGGATAGATTTCGTCAAAGATGGCGGCCACGGTTGTCTGCAATCCAAAGCGTGCAATGCTCTCCGCCTTGATCTCTATGAATGCAAGCACCTGCGGATGGGTTACCAGAAATTGGCGGAATTCAGACAGTCGCGCGATGGGCTCGGACTTGCTGGAAGTTGTTTGCGGTGAAGCGGGGTAGGGTACCGCCAGCTTCTCAATTTCGGCATTATCAAGCATCGTAAGCGCGTGAGTTTGGCCAGTCAACCGCTGAAGATCATCATCATGGCATAAAAATGGCGTCAGATTATTACTGAGTTGGATATCAATTTCAACGTGGCGCGCGCCTGCGCGGGTCGCAGCGTCAATTCCTGCGAGAGAATTTTCCGGATACAATGCGGGGTAACCGCGATGGGCGATGAATATGGGTGTGGTGTCGGTCATAATAGCCATCATAATTGAATTGCCTGATATCGCAAAAGTCTACACTTGCTTGCGCAGGAATGCGATGTGCCGTGCGCCGAAACGAGAAATCCCTGAATGGAGGTAATATGCGCAAACCCATCATCAGTTTTTCCCTGCTATTGCCAGGTTTGCTGGCAATTATCCTGTTTATGCCATACACCATGAATTTCCTGGCGCATGCCTGGTTTGGCGAAAAACAGTTCAATTCACTCGTCATGACAAAATTGCCGGTGGATGGATCGGTGATCAATCTGCCTGCCGAAGTCAAACAATATGAACCTTTCACCGCTACTCTGCAACTGGATACGGACAAGCTTGCGCAAAGGATTAACAGACTTGTGGATAAATCTCCCGCCGGGCTGTCAATACAACACATAGAGGGAAGGGTATATCCGGAAATGCAGGCGGAGATGACAACCGCGATGTTGTCATTTGAGCCGAAGGGGCCGCAGTCGCAACTTTACACCAGTCACAGCGAAACCAGCTGGATGTGGACTGTTACACCGAATGAATCCGGACGTCATACGGTGCTGATAAAGCTGCACCTACAAACAAAAAACAGCGGCCAGGCAGGGAAAAAGGTTGCCGATCTTGCTGAAATCCAGGTGTTTGTACAGAAAAATCCGGCGGAATGGATGCGGCGTTATGGTATCTGGTATATCGCTATCATTTTGATTGTAATGACGGTCTGGTGGAAATATCGCCGAACAAAACGGTAGCGCATGAAAATTTGATTTGCCATTGTGCCTGGAGCCGGTTTATCGTAAAACTGGCTCCGGTTCAAAGCCGCACTCTTCAGGGCAGGAAAGTCTGCCCCCGCCGGGAAAGTCTGATTTGCGGGCATCCGTTGCACAGATCACCTGTTTACCTCGTCGTTTTGTCAAGAATTTTGAATTTTTAGTATCACCCGGAATGCTTCATGGAATTGTCATCTTATGGATTTATGCTGCTATCTCCCGGTTAACTGTTTTACAGGAGAGGCGTTATGAGTGACAACAAAATAGTCGGTATCAATGAATTTGATGATGGCGACGAACCGATGAGCAATCGTTCGGATAATGCGCATTTCTCATCTATACTCGAAAAAAGGGTATCCCGTCGTGAAGTTCTGACTGGCACACTGAGCGCGGCAGTTGCTGGCGTATTCGGCTTGTCTGGTCTGGTAAAGGAAGCTGATGCGGCCTCGCCGCGCATCCCCGCAGGTCTGCTGGCCGGTCGACCGCTAAGTCCCGCCTTGGCAGGGCCTGATTTGGGTTTTTCTGCCGTTCCGGTATTGCGTTCCGACACCGTTACAGTGCCTGCGGGTTATCGCGCTCAGGTATTGGCCCCATGGGGGACACCAATTACAGGAACTTATCCCGAATTCAATCCGGATGGAAATACAGGATCAGAGCAGGAACAGCAAGCGGGTTCCAATCATGATGGTTTGCATTATTTTCCATTCCCGGATAATCCAAACGGGCAAGGACTGATCGGACTGAACCATGAGTATATCGACAGTAATTTGTTTCACGCAAACGGCGCTTCTCCAAGTCCTCGTCCCGATGATGAGGTTCGCAAGGAGATTGCCGCCCATGGCGTCAGCATCTTTGAGGTTAAAAAAGGCTATGTCGCAATTAATTGTTGAATTGAGCGTCCAATGTGTATCGGTATGTAAAAAGAGGGGCGCACCATGA
>JAVVEX010000121.1:0-4697 GCA_032251195.1 Nitrosomonas sp. | reverse complement strand
GATCTGCCGAGATCTTTACCAACAGGTTACACCGCTTCCTTCTCCCTTGTCATACACCAGAAATGATCATAGCTCATCCCAGTCTTGACCCTTGCAATCATAAAAAACGCCATTACGGCCAACCATTACATTGTCGGCATCCCCGTCAGTGAAGGCTGCGGCAATAAACATTTTTTCATCCCCCTCGCGTCGTTTGCACTCACAGTAGGCAAGGTATATGCCACTCAGATTGGCCATGTTGCTGTGCTGGTCAATATTGGCAATACGCAGACAAAAATGGCAACTGCGTCCATCAATATAAAGTGCCCCTGCCTGAAAAATAGCCAGCGCGCCGGGGGTATAAAATTCACGCAGGGATACAAAATTATTTAACAATCTGAACAAATTCAGATGGTATCGGATCAGCCGGTCAACAGAATCAATGGTATCTGCGGTATCGGCAAAAGCCGCATCTTGCGGCGATGAGCATATTTATTTTTTCCTGATAGCCGCCATCGAGAATCTGACGTATACGTGCAATCCCCAGAGATTCAACCGCTGTGGCTGGCTTGACGCCCAGCCAAGCCTGATAGGCTGAAAAATTATCTTTTATTTTCTTCCAGTCCTCTACGATTAATGTATCTGTATGACCCAACAGCGGAGCGATCACGTCCCCCTGAAAAACGGCTATGGCATCTACCCAGGCGGGATTATGCCGGACTGAAGCGACAACGGTTTGCCAGCTTCAATTTTGGCGATGGGCAGCACCGCCAGTGGCTCCGATACAGCAGAAAGGTTAGTACTGGCCAATGCCATGTATTCGGTCAGAAGCGGATTCAATGGTTCACTGGCACGTTGATCAAATTCAGCCAAGCGGCAGCGCGTGAAATAGTCATCTATTTTGACCATAACTGTATTGAACGCAGTGTGAGCAGCTTCAGTCTTTTCTCCAAGCGGAAACACCCGCTTTGTATCCTGATCCGCTTCAGCCCACCACTTGCTATAGATTTGCGCATCCGAGAAGAACAGATCAACTTTTTCCTGGGAAATGCCAGGTAAGCCGCAACGGTCTTCTTCCGAGCCGACGCAGGTTATGATGTCTTCAATAACCGCCTGTGTGTCCGCTTCAGATGCCGCACTCGCTGGAACAATACCGTCACCGTTGAATGTTGTGCTGGCAAAGATTGCGTTGAGATCTGCGGTATCTTCTGTCGTAATCGCCGTTTCCTGCGCTTTACCAAGATTCGTCAGAATCTGTTTGGCTGAATTGTGCAGCAACATACCTTCGGAAGTGCTGTCATCAATGGCATCGAGTGGCAGCGCATTTGCACCGCGCATGATATCTTCCGGATGCTTGAGCAGAGAGGCTGCCCAGTTGACTGCCGCAAGCACTTCCGGAACACGGATGTGGCCATCACCATCCGTATCGACCAGGGCAAGCGTTCTGTCGTCAAATTCGAGATTGCTGGCAGGGCAACTCAGTGCCGCCCAGAGCTTGGGGTCGAGTGTTTCCAGCGATATTAAATCTGATGCGGTTTCGAGCCGAACCTGGTCGAATCCACCGGAACGAAAAAAACGCCATTTGTGTTGTGTGTTATTGTTTTTTTGTCAAACATGAGATATCCTTTTATATCAATGAGAAAGCAAGGAAAGAGGCTATGCTATGCTATGCTTTTTGAGTTTGTGCTTTTGAATGCTGAAACGGCTGACAGCTTAAGCGGAAGGGTGCAGATAGAACTAAATGCAGGTAAAGTTAGCGTGATAATCCAAAAGAAACAGGTGGCAAGAATCGGAATTCAGCCACCTGGATTGACTGCACAACTAACGGGTGCAATCTAACGAAACAGTTTTTTCAGTAAGCCAATAATCCCTGGTGCGCCTCCTACCATGTCCAGCAAAGCGCCGCCACGGGAGGATTTATCTACGACAACAGGCACAGCTTCAGTCAGACTTGTGGCCGCTTCATCCTGAGAAATACCTAATTGCTTGGCAAACGCAGCAATCTTATCATTACCGAATATTTGTGCAATCTGACTGGTTTCTACCGCTTTATTAGGGCCATCGCCCAACCAGGATTCAGCCAATGAACGCAAGTCGCCACCTTTCATGTTGCTGACCAGCGATGTCAGACCAAGCTTGCCTTGATTATCCGAAAAAAGGCTCGTCAATGCCGAGGAAATTTCCGTCAATTCCACTTGACCATCCCTGTCCGTATCAAGTTTGTCTTTAACAAGCTTTGCGGCGGCCTGAAAAATATCATCAGTATTCATTTTAAAGCTCCTTTTCCATCGTTGAAAAAAATACTGCAAAGTTGTTTTTTACTGAATCATGCAAACAGCTTGTCGGACATTAGGATTTCTATTTTATGAAATGATAAATGCCAGTATCCCGCCACCCGGAGAAAAAATACAGCGCATCTCTAGAAATTCCGAGTTTTAAACAAGACGAGGCAAGAACAAAAAATATTTACGCAGCATATGATTGATATGCAAGGAGATATTTTTTGTGAATAACGACGTATTGTAGTGAAATATAAACTTTCAGAGATGCTCTATACTGGCTAATAAGGTGGTGGTGGCGGATTACCCCGTGGCGGAGGTGGTATGTACCGATTTGAGGGCTGCTGCACGGGCGCTTGATAACGGCTTGCGCCCTGATTGTTAAATCGTGCAGAAACCGGCACCTGATGCCCGCTGGCATACATGCACTGAATATAGGCAACATCATAGCGTTCCTGGCTGATGGAACTGGAGGATTGCGCACTACCGCTACCCGCCAGTCCACCCGCCAACAAACCCGACCCTGCGCCAATCGCGGCGCCACGACCACCACCAAAAGCGGCACCTGCAATAGCACCGAGGGCAGTGCCTATTGCTGCACTTTCCGCGCCACTCGAAATTGCTGCGCTTCTGGGTGTGTTGTGATCGGTTTGCTGACTGGCAAATTGCCGACACATAAAGTCATCGCTGCGAAATTGATCGAAATTTTTACCGTTACCCGGCAAAACCATAACGCTTGGCCCGGATGGAACATGTACACAACCGACCAGTACTACTGTCAGCGATAAAACAGACAACCGGAAAGTATTTCTCATCAGACTGTACTCCTATGTTATTCGCTATCACGAGGTGGAACCTGAATCCAGCCACCCGGACAGCTTTCGACTTGCGGATAATAACCGGCAGGTTGTTCGCAATAATGCCAGTAATTTGACCGGGTAACAACTGCGGGCGGTGATGGCTGGATAATGACCGGCTGCTGGATATAAACCGGCGGGGTTGCTGGTACGATTATGACTGGCGGATACGGGTAAGGGTAAACGGGTACCGGCCAGGCTGGCTGGTAAAAACCACTGCTGAAATAGCCGCCACGATAATAGGGACGGCGATAATATGATCCATAAGCAGGATACCCCCTGCCGAAAGATGCGTAGCCCCCGCCAAAAGAAATTCCGCCATAAAAACTGGTGCGATGTCTTGAACTGGCATGCCGTCTACCTGAATTATGACCGCCGCCACGATAGCCTGTACCAAAACCAGCCCGATGATTGCCAGAAAAATGACGGTGCGAAGCATGATTTCCATAACCACGGGCATAATGTTGTTGTCCGAGACTTGCCCATGAAACATCGCAATAAACGCTGCCAGCTAAAACCAAGGAAAGATAGAACCAGGTGATGCTTCTCATTTGACATCCCTTTCAGAAATAAAAGGGCGCACACTTTTACTCTATAGCCAACATCACTTACAAACCATATTTTCAGGCTATATTAACTGATAAAAATTTGTGCGCATCGTAAAATACAAATCCAAAATACTGTTATGTTATAGCGCTATTCAAAGGAAAACTCAATGTCGAGCATCGTTAATGCACTAACGCGCGCAACTGTGAATCTTTTTCATCCGCGTATATTCTGGCTATGGAGCTGGCCCTTGCTGGTGGCGGGTATCTTCTGGTGGGTAGTCGGTTCTTATTTCTGGACGCCTGCATCGGGCTGGATTCTGGAGAATCTGCCAGTTACCGGATTGCAGAACTGGCTGGATGCCTCTCGATTGCATGCAATTGCCGATGGTGTTGAGTCCATCATCAATGTAGTGATTTTTACCATTCTAATCATTGTCACCAGCATGATTCTAACCGCCTTGTTTGCAATGCCGGAACTGGTCAATTTCGTCGCCAAACGCTATTACCCGGACATGGCACGCGCACAGGGTGGCACGGTCACTGGCAATTTACGCACAGTTGCATCGACTTTCGCAATCTTTTTTCTGATCTGGATCGTTACCCTGCCATTGTGGTTTATCGGTATCGGCTTGCTGGTACCCTTGCTGGCAGCAACTTACATGAATCAGCGACTGTTTTGCTATGATGCGCTGAGCGAGCATGCGGACAAAACAGAATTGGCCGGGTTGCTGGTTGCTGACCGCCCTGCGCGCTGGGGCTTGGGATTATTAACCGGGCTGGTGCAATTTATTCCTGTCCTGAATTTTTTCTCGCCGACGCTCACTGCGCTGACCTTCATTCACTTTGAGCTGGGGCGATTATCAAAGCGCAGACAGCAGGCCAGTATCAAGCACGAAGCGTCGCCTGCCGATCAGAATACGCCCAGTGCTTCTTTATAAGAGGCATCTCTAACAATCCATATTTCGTTACAATACGTCGTTATTCAGAAAAATATCTCCTTGCATATCAATCATATGCTGCGTCAATATTTTTTG
>JAVVEX010000120.1:0-4756 GCA_032251195.1 Nitrosomonas sp. | reverse complement strand
TAACGGTATTAAACAAAATGGAGATCAAAAACAGGTAGCCGCTTGATTCTCCATACACCAGATTTGACTATAGCTCAGATGATAAAAATGGATTCTGAAGTGTGCCGCGTGTAATATCCGTAAGTTCTGAAGCTAGAGGTTATCCGGGAATAGGCCGATTCACGGCGGACAAACCTCCTGGCTTGATTAGGCTGCTTTCAGTCTGGTAAATCAATGATTCCGGTTGACAGCAAATTCGGCCAGCTGCAGTAAACATTGTTTATAGGTGGAATCAGCGATTGTTTCGATTGCCGCCAATGCCATGGCGGATTCTTTTTGCGCACATTGCCTGGCGTAATCGAGCGCGCCAGTTTCACGAATAATCTGCAATACTGGTTCAAATCCGTCTGCCCCGCCGGTTTCGATCGCGCGGCGAATGGTGTTGGTCTGATCGACGTTCCCGGCGCGCGCGGCAAAAATAAGTGGCAGGGTGGGCTTGCCTTCGGCTAGGTCATCACCCAGATTTTTGCCGGTATCCTGATTGTTGCCGGAGTAATCCAGTAGATCATCCACCAGTTGGAATGCTGTGCCCAGATGCATGCCGTACGTAGCCAATGCCGTTTCTTCGGTTGGGGAAGCATTGCCCAGAATGGCGCCCAGGCGTGCGGCGGCTTCAAACAACTTGGCGGTTTTGAAGCGGATGACCTGCAGATAATTTTCTTCTTCCACATCGGGGTCGCGACAGTTTAATAACTGCAATACCTCGCCTTCGGCGATGGTGTTGGTGGTATCTGCGAGTACTTGCATCACGCGCATGTTCTGAATTTCCACCATCATCTGAAATGCACGGGAATACAAAAAATCACCAACCAACACACTGGCGGCATTGCCAAATAAAGCATTGGCGGTTGCCTGATTGCGTCGCATGCTGGAATCATCTACTACATCATCATGAAGCAGCGTGGCGGTATGAATGAATTCAATGACGGCAGCCAGTACATGGTGAGAAGATCCCGAATAGCCAAATACCCCCGCTGACAATACAACCAGCGCCGGACGCAACCGTTTTCCACCACTATTGATAATATATCCACTGACTTGCTGAATAAGTGCGACTTGTGAGTGGAGTTTCTGCCGAATCACGGTATCAACATGACTCATGTCCGTTGCAATAAAACTTCTGATTGGTTCAATTGACACAACTACTCCCTGAAGAAACTGCTATGGTAGAAACGTCATGATACCGGTGTCAAGTCAGAATTCGTCATTATGGAAAAATAGCTGGGAACCAGTATAGAGTATTGTAACTTCCGTTGAATCATATTGTCGAAAGTTCCGTTATAATCGGCAGATTTGGCACTGTGTTATCGGGAAAAATTCCATGCAGCTTTTTGCTTTTGGCATCAATCATCATACAGCACCTCTGGATATTCGTGAGCATGTTGCTTTCTCGCAAGAGTCAATGCAGCATGCGCTCCTTGATCTGGTCGGACATCGCCCGGTTAAGGAGGCGGCAATTGTCTCCACCTGCAATCGTACCGAGATCTACTGCAATACTGATGTGCCGGAACAAGCCGTGGGCTGGCTGGCTGATTTTCATCATCTCCAGCAAGGAGATCTAGAGCCGTATCTTTATAAATTAGCGCGTGATCAGGCGGTAAAACATGTGTTCCGCGTTGCCAGCGGACTGGATTCGATGGTGCTGGGTGAACCGCAAATACTTGGACAGATGAAGAGTGCGGTCAAATCAGCCCAGGCAGCAGGCACACTGGGATTGTTATTGCACAAAACTTTTCAACGGACATTTTTTGTTGCCAAGGAAGTTCGGACTTCCACGGAAATAGGAACCTGTTCGGTATCCATGGCGGCAGCAGCAGCGCGCCTGGCTGAAAGGATCTTTGGTGATATCAGCGAGCAACGCGTGTTATTTATCGGTGCTGGTGAAATGATTGAATTATGCGCGGCTCATTTCGTTGCCAGGCGCCCGGTTAGCGTAACAGTTGCTAACCGTACTATTGAGCGCGCTGCGTTGTTATCCCACCGCTTTAATGCGCAGCCGATTTCTTTGGGCGAATTGCCAGAGCAACTGGCATTGCACGATATTGTGGTGACCTGCACCGCCAGCCCTTTGCCAATTCTCGGCAAGGGTATGCTGGAGCGAGCTATCAAATTACGCAAGCATCGTCCGATTTTTATTATCGATCTGGCTGTGCCGCGGGATGTAGAACAGGAAGTTGCGGAACTCGATGATGTGTTTTTATATTATGTGGATGATCTTGCCGATATCGTTAAAGAAGGACTGGATAATCGCCAGAGTGCGGTTACCGATGCCGAAAGCATCATAGAATCCAATGTGCATGACTTTATGTGCTGGGTATCAGCGCGCCAGGCAGTGCCCACTGTTCGCGCGCTACGTGATCATGCGGAGCGGTATCGCCGTCATGAGCTGGATCGGGCGCAAAAGCTTCTGGCTAAAGGAGAAGACCCTGTCAAGGTGATGGAATCTCTGAGCAATGGGCTGACTAATAAATTTCTGCACCTTCCTTCGTCTGCGCTTAATAATGCTCCAGATAGTGAACGCGAACAGCTCATCGAGCTGGTTAATCGGTTATATCAACTGCATCACCCGGAATGAACAAAGGTATTGTTGATCAGCTTACCCGGCTTAGTGTGCGCCTGGAAGAGCTGGATCGGTTATTAAGTAGCGAGAAAATCGCCAGCGACCTGGACAACTTGCGCAATCTTTCCCGTGAAAGGGCCGAAATCACGCCCATTGTTGATCTTTATCATGGCTATCGTCAGACCGAAGATGACATCGCCGCTGCCAGAGAAATAAGTTCAGATCCACAACTGCGGGATTATGCCGAAGCTGAGATGGCGCTCGGTAAACAAAAACTCGCTGATCTTGAAGTTGCATTATTGAAGCAATTATTGCCGAAAGATCTTAATGATGAGCGTAATATTTTTCTGGAAATTCGTGCCGGTACCGGTGGAGATGAATCCGCCCTGTTTGCCGGTGATCTGTTTCGGATGTATACCCGTTTCGCGGAGCGCCAGGGTTGGCAAATTGAAATTGTTTCACAGAATCTATCGGAAATGGGAGGATACAAGGAGGTCATTGCACGTATTCTCGGCAGAGGCGTCTATTCCAAACTGAAGTTTGAATCGGGTGCACACCGGGTACAGCGTGTTCCTGCCACCGAAACGCAAGGTCGTGTCCATACTTCCACCTGTACGGTTGCTGTCATTCCAGAAGCCGATGAGTTGACGGAGGTTACGTTGAATCCGGCGGAACTGAGAATTGACACTTTTCGAGCGTCTGGCGCTGGCGGTCAGCATATCAATAAAACTGACTCGGCGGTACGCATTACTCATTTACCAACCGGCATTGTGGTCGAATGTCAGGAAGGGCGTTCCCAGCACAAAAACAAGGCGCAGGCGCTGAGTGTTCTGGCTGCGCGTATTCAGGACAAGCAGATGCAGGCTCAACAGGCCGAGCAGGCGGCTACCCGAAAATCCCTGGTGGGCAGTGGAGAACGTTCCGAGCGGATCCGCACTTATAATTTTCCACAGGGGCGAGTTACCGATCACCGTATCAACCTGACACTCTACAAGATGGATCAGGTGATGGATGGAGATCTGGAAGAGTTGTGTGCCGCTCTGGTTTCCGAACATCAGGCGGCACAACTGGCCGCTATTACGGAGCAGTGACAGCATCCTGGCACGCTTGATAGCGATACGGTTTGATATGGCGACGATCGCGGATGAGCTTCGGCAGTGGGCAGGCAGGGTTGACCGGCTGGATATCAGCTGGTTATTGCAATATGTGCTCAAGGTCAACGCGGCTTTTCTGGTGGCGCATCCCGATTATATGCTGACCGCCGGGCAGACGGTACATTTGCATCAATTACTGGGCAAGAGGATCGCTGGCGTACCGGTTGCCTATCTGATCGGCAGGCAGGGATTTTATGATTTTATCCTTGAAGTTACACCGGATGTGCTGATTCCGCGCCCTGAAACCGAACTACTGGTGGAAACAGCGCTGACAATGATTCCGGTCAACCATGTCTGTAAAATCCTTGATTTGGGGACTGGTAGCGGTGCGATTGCAATTGCAATCGCCAGATATCGTCCCTGTGCGCAGGTCATTGCGCTTGATATTTCAACCAAAGCACTGATGCTGGCTCGCAAAAACGCAGCGCGACTCTCGGTCAGAAATATCGATTTCGTGGCAAGTAACTGGTATGCGTCTCTCGACGGCGTTAAATTCGATGGGATTGTTTCCAATCCACCCTACATTGCCAGTGAGGATCCCCATCTTCAGCAAGGAGATTTACGCTTTGAACCGGTGCTTGCGCTGGCAGCAGAGAGCGATGGATTGAGCTGCCTGCGCAAAATTATTTCAGATGCATGCCGGTTTCTGCGTCAGGATGGATGGCTGCTGTTTGAACATGGATATGATCAGGCTGCCGCCTGCAGCAAGCTGTTGACAGTGGCAGGGTTTTCAGACCTGATCAGTAAAATGGATTTTGCACAAATCGACCGGGTCAGTGGCGGATACAACCGGCGAGTATCCAGCGATCCGGATAAGTAAAATCGGAATTCGTTCATTTTATTAGAACTTAATCCGGTTGTGCCACGTTTGTTGCTTGATTGCGCACTTTCTACCTAATCAATCTTCGTGATCCAACACCGATTATACTAGTATATCGCTCCAGTAAAATAGTTACTTATTAGTTTATAATCGCCATCATTCCTATACGACTCTTAACGGGGG
>JAVVEX010000119.1:0-4942 GCA_032251195.1 Nitrosomonas sp. | reverse complement strand
ATGGTGCGCCCCTCTTTTTACATACCGATACACATTGGACGCTCAATTCAACAATTAATTGCGACATAGCCTTTCATAAGGCGGCCTGTAAAATGAATAATGGAGTTTTAGCGCTGATTCAAACTTGGAATTACAGTACTATAGCAATTCTGGTAGATCTGTAGATATTGCCGTGCAACTGCCTGACGATCAGGCCATTTCCTGGCCCTGATACCGCATTTCATGGCCAGATCCATGCAGTGCGCGGGATTTGTGATTAAATATTCTAACCGACTGGCCAGATCGCTGCAATTCGGATTGACCAATTCAGCGGCATCGCCAACCACATCAGCCACACCACCCACTCTCGTACAGATTATCGGCAAATCAGCTGTCATTGCTTCCAGTATCGCCATGCCAAATGACTCGGTCAGCGATGCACTGACGAATATATCCGCTGCGGCCAGATAAGGGCTGATTCTATCTACGGAAGTAATCACTGGCGGCACCAGGCCAAGACTCGCGGCGCGCGATAGATAAGGGCTTTTATCGCCATCCCCCAGAATTACCAAACGGCAGTTATTCGGCAAGGACGCCATTGCATCAATGATGTGTTCAAAACGCTTAAGCGGAATCAGCTGGCCAACCGCCAGAATATAGCGTAATCCGCTTTCCCATTTTAAAAAATGTCGCGCGTCATTTTTGTCGGGCAGATTCAGTACTGGCCGAGGATGCGGGATGGCATGCCAACGAATATCAATTGACAACTTCAGCTCTAGCGCCAGATTAGTTCGCCCACTGGCTGTCGGGCAAATTATCCAGCTCGCAGCAGAAACTACCTTGCGTTCCCAGCACCATAAAACAGCTCTGCACCAATATGGCAATGGATGGACATACTGATGCAATGCACGTGAGACACAGCTATACCCGTGTTGACTAATCCCCCATACAACAGGATGCCCATGCAGTTCCGCGCGGGCGCCAGCGGCAACCACTGCATCGTGGCAGTGCAAATGAGTATAGGATTGCGCGATCGCTCTACGACCTGCCATCCGTCCAGTTTCCCAGGCAGCAACTATCGCATACAAAACAGGGCAAAGTGTTCTGGGAAGGATTTTTGCCAGTTTCTCAGTCCAGCTTGTAACCCGTCTGATCGAATCCATATCCAGATCACTACCGTACATAAAATCTGCCGACATACCAATTTGCTTCAAGCCATCCAGCAGCATGGCGTTTGCGCGACCCATTCCGTAACGATAATCCGCTCGGGATTCACGGCTTGCATGCAGGATTTTCACGGGGGCTTGTCTGCTATTGGCTATTTACGGTACGGACAATTATCCTTGACACAATCGGCATACAAAGACAGGGAATGTTCCTGAAGGATAAATCCCCGCTCTCTCGCAATTTTGATCTGGCGTTTTTCAATCCCGGCATCGAAAAACTCCTCCACCCGGCCACACTGCAGGCAAACAAGATGATCGTGATGATTGGCACTGGCAAGTTCAAATACTGCTTTGCCACCTTCAAAATGATGTCGCTCCAGCAATCCGGCCTGCTCGAATTGCGTGAGCACACGATAAACAGTTGCCAGGCCAATATCCTCTCCATCACCGAGCAACTCCTTGTAAATATCCTCCGCCGACAGGTGGCGGATCTTACTGTTTTCAAATAAATTCAATATCTTCAGCCGGGGAAGCGTTGTTTTTAGTCCGATACTCTTGAGCTCGATACTCTTTGTATTTTCCGGCTTGTCCATGGTTTCATCCTTCAAAAAAGAGATTTGCTGTATTATACAGGCACTAAAATATGATACTTCATGACTACCACTGTCCGCATAAGTTGACTTGAATGTTCAATTTCATTGCATTATCCATCTGGCTTTATCTTGGCGGCGTTCTCAAAAAATACTTGGCATGCGTGCATCTTCACTACGGTTGATCCTATTGTTGCTCTGTCCTGCTATCTTGAACGGTTGTTCCCATGTTCCAAATTTGCTGTACCGGATTGATATCCAGCAGGGCAATGTCGTAACGGAAGAGATGGTCAATAAATTAAAATCCGGCATGACACGCTCGCAAGTTCGTTTTGTGCTGGGTTCGCCGCTGATAACCGATGCTTTCCACCATGACCGCTGGGATTATATCTATCGCTTCGCACCTGGCGGCCGCATTGCTGAAGAAAAGAGATTGACAGTTTTTTTTGAGAATGATCGCTTGACCGGGATTGATGGAGATTTCCCTTTGCCCGCCAGTTTCAGTGAATCCGAACAAATTATACCTTCATCTTCTCAGTCATTTGACTCAATTGAAAATCGTAACAATCTTCTCCCGCAAGAAGCAGACAATGGCCAGACAATCGATTTTCTGAAGCAGAATCAGGATGATTTTTATAGAGGCAGGGAATGATATTATTAAACATCGCTGTTGCCGGCAGCACCGGCCGCATGGGCAGAACATTGATAGAGTCTATCGCGGAAGAAAAAGACCTGGCGCTGTCAGCTGCGCTGGAACAGCCGGGTAATCAAGCGCTATCTCAAAATATTGGCGTACTGCCAGGCATCCCCTGCGACATCACGATCAGCTCTGACTATACCGAGGCACTGAAGAAAAGCGACGTATTGATCGATTTTACCCGCCCTGCCGGAACGCTGGCCTACCTGGCTGCCTGTTGTGAATTAAACGTAAACATGGTTATTGGTACTACCGGGTTTACCGCTGCCGAAAAAGTAATCATACAAGATGCAGCGAACAAAATCGCTATTGTATTCGCACCCAATATGAGTATCGGCGTCAATGTACTATTCAAACTCCTTGAGGTCGCGACAGCCACGCTGCAGGATGGTTATGACATTGAAATCATCGAGGCGCATCACCGTCACAAGGTTGATGCGCCTTCCGGAACAGCATTGCGTATGGGAGAAGTCATTGCGCAGACATCTAACCGACAACTTGACCAGGTAGCGATTTATGGCAGACAGGGACATACCGGCGAACGCTCTCCCGATACAATCGGCTTCTCGACAATTCGAGGCGGAGATATTGTTGGTGACCATACCGCGTTATTTGCCGGCATTGGCGAACGTATCGAAATCACACACAAAGCAAGCAGCCGCAAAACATTTGCCGCAGGTGCACTGCGCGCAGCCCGTTTCCTTGCTACCCGGGATCGAGGTTTATTTGATATGCAGGATGTTTTGGGACTGCGTTAACCTTCTGTGTCAACCTACGCAATAGGTGATCTGCAGGGTTGTTATCAACATTTCCAGCAACTGCTGGATTTGATTGGTTTCAGCGCTGATCGCGACAGATTGTGGCTGGTGGGAGATGTCGTTAATCGAGGACCAGATTCACTAATGGTGTTACGCGCGTTGACGCAACTGGACAGCGCTGTAACCATGGTGCTCGGTAATCACGACCTGCATCTGTTGATGGTTGCCGAGGGCGTCGCTACAGAACAACCACGCGACACCCTGCAATCGGTACTGCAAGCGCCAGATCGAGAAAACCTGTTGGACTGGTTACGGCGTCAGCCCCTGTTTTACAGCGAAGATGAGTATGTGCTGGTTCATGCCGGGCTGCTGCCGGACTGGGAAGTCGAACATGCCGGATATCTGGCACAGGAAACAGAAGCTGTTTTACGCTGCAAGCAGACTTTCCAGGAATTTGCACCCAGAATGTATGGCAATACCCCTGGCCATTGGCAAGACAAGCTGCAGGGAGAAGACCGCTGGCGGGTCATCATCAACGCCATGACGCGCTTGCGTATCTGCACCCCGGATGGAAAGATGAATTTTTCTTTCAAGGGCAACCCGGCTACGATCCCTGCAGGATATTTACCCTGGTTCGATATCCCTCATCGCGCCAACAAGACACACACCATTCTGTTTGGCCACTGGTCAGCTCTGGGATTGCGCATGGAACGCAGGCTTATTTCCCTCGATACCGGCTGTCTGTGGGGTGGCAGTCTTACCGCAGTGCGCCTGGAAGATCGCAAGATTTTTCAGGTTCCATGTGTTTGATTTCTACTTCCAGGACACGCGCAATCGATTGTTCTGCCAGACGCGCCAACTCTCGCCGGTTTAAGTTATGGCAGACAATCGGTTCACAGAAGATCAGTTCCGCCCGCGTTTGTGGTTGACGGAGAATCTGGAGCAACGATTGAAAAATTGAAATGTCCATATAGACGGTATGACGGCTGACCGCGCCGTCCATCAGCAAGTAGCGAATAGCCACGGGATAAAGATAGGCTTCTGTACTGATAACCGGTTGCAACAATGACGTATGAAAATGATGCAATACCGTGCCATCACCAGTCATACCTTCCGGGAAAACGGTAACGAACATTCCTGATCGCAGCAAATCAATGATGTTTCGGTTTACTCGCAAGGCGTCACTGCGTTTCTCACGCTGAATGAACAAGGCGCCAGCCCGTTCACAAAGCCCGCCAAGCAACGGCCAGCCACGGATTTCTTCTTTGGCGACAAACCGTATCGGCAATACTGCCAACATTACCAGAATATCCAGCCACGAGGTATGATTCGCGACCAGCAACCCGCCTAACCGATCATCCAGCGGAACTACTCCGCGCACATGTAAATCGACGCGCAGAATACCCAAAAACTGCCGCGCCCAATTTGCCGCCATGTGCTTCTGGCGATCTCTATCCAGATGCGGATAAAAAAATGATTTGAGTAGTCCGATTGCAATATGCAGGAACAACCTGCTTAGCCGGATATAACTGAGCAATTTAATGATGATTTTATGATGCAGCAATCAGTGTTACGTCAATCACATGATTCATGGGTATCTCTAAAAACCCATATTTCGTTACAACACATCGTTACTCACAAAAAATATCTCCTCACATATCGATCATATGCTGTATCAATATTTTTTATGCCTCTATACTATTTTCAGTTTGATCTGAGTGTGCGTTAGGCAAGCAGTAAGAAGGCGTAGCG
>JAVVEX010000118.1:0-5120 GCA_032251195.1 Nitrosomonas sp. | reverse complement strand
AACGGTATTAAACAAAATGGAGATCAAAAACAGGTAGCCGCTTGATTCTCCATACACCAGATTTGACTATAGCTCGGGATGTAATTGGTAAACTGGCGAACGACCCCCACTCTAAGCAAGGGCGTCACAGAGGTAAATCAGCAGGGAAATTGAGGGATGCGAAACCCGCTGAACTAGAAGAAGCCAGAAAGGCAGTGGTTTTACTTATCGAGAAGTATCTCGAGTATCTTGATGCCAGGCAACCCCATTAACCAGCAAAGGCAGTCGACGCTTAACAGCGCGCGGCTGCTTTGAACGTTATGGCACAAAAAAAGCCAAGGAGAGATATTCGGGGTCAGAGTAGCGATATTCAAATTATAATAATACGATTATTAATGTTTTTTAAAGTATGGTGTTAAAGATGGGTCAGATTTTTTCCGGATCATACTTAAAAGCGCGTGGCGGAGCGAACGACCGATTCGCTGAGTGACGGCACGCAAAGCTCCATGAACCGATAGGCATAACTGCGAAGAAAGTAATTGCGGCGGATTGCAATAAAGGTTGTGTTTTCTTCGAATAAATGATCACCAGGCAGCATGATCAGGGAAGAATCGGCCTCAGAAATAAATGCCACGGATGCAATGATTCCGATACCCAGACCAAGCTTAACGTACGTTTTAATCACATCGGCATCCAGCGCCGACATGGCAATATCAGGTGTCAGGCCGGCGCTGGCAAACACCTGGTCAACTTTTGATCTTCCGGTAAAGCCTTGATGATACGTAATAATTGGAAATTTCGAGATTTCTTCAAGCGTCAGTGGCTGCCGGGAAAGCAGGGGATGGCCGGGTGGCACGATAATAGCGTGGTGCCATGTGTAGTAGGGGAAAGATACCAGATCGGCTACATTGCCCAACGCTTCTGTCGCAATACCAACATCCGCCTGGCTATCCAGCAACATGGAGACAATTTCATTTGGGCTGGATTGGTGGAGCACGAGATGCACCTTGGGAAATATTTCTTTAAACCGGGCAACTACGCCTGGGAGAGCGTACTGAGCCTGAGTGTGGGTTGTGGCAATGACGAGTTCACCATAATCAAATTGACTGAATTCTTCGGCTAACTGTTTGATATTTTTAGTGTCCAGCAATATGCGGTCGACAATTGCGACAAGCTCCTTGCCTGGTGGAGTCAACCCGGTCAAACGCTTGCCTCTGCGAATAAATAATTCAATATTTAATTCATTCTCCAGATCCTTGATATGTTTGCTGACACCGGATTGTGACGTAAATAAGGCATTGGCTACATCAGTCAGGTTAAAATTCTGACGAACGGTTTCGCTGATAATGCGAAGCTGCTGAAAGTTCAATTTATTTGATATCGGCTGGTTGAGGTGAATTATTGCATTTTAAAAAACAAAATTTAAAAATGCGATGAACAGGAAATTTACAGTACGGTTCTACCGTACTGTAAATTAAAGCCCCAATTTAAAATAGGGGACGGCTTTCCTGAATATGACGTATGGCTGTTTCCAGTTTGTCTATATCACTATAGGTATTATAAAAAGCCAGCGATGGTCGAACCGTCGTTTCAAGGCCAAAACGCCGGAGAATTGGTTGCGCGCAATGATGCCCTGCGCGTACCGCTATGCCTTCCTGGTTGAGTGCCGTACCCACTTCCTCGGAAGTAAATCCCTTGAGCGTGAAAGACAGTACCCCCGCCTTTTCAGGGGCAGTACCAATCAACCTAAGGCCGGAAATTGATTTCAAACAATGCGTTGCATAGATCAGTAAATCATGTTCATAACGATGAATGTTTTCAATCCCAATGCGTTCCACATAGTTGATGGCAGCACCCAGACCGACCGCATCGGCAATATTACCCGTACCAGCTTCAAAACGATCAGGCGCACCATGGTAAGTCGTTTTTTCAAAGGTAACATCTTGAATCATGTTGCCACCCCCCTGCCATGGCTGCGTGGCTTCGAGTAATTCCATCTTGCCAAATACAGCGCCAATACCGGTTGGACCGAATACCTTGTGGCCGGAAAAAACAAACCAATCACAGTCAAGCTGCTGAACATCCACACGCATATGCGACACAGATTGCGCACCATCGACCAGTACACGCGCACCGACACGATGCGCCATTTCCACCATCTGTTTAGCTGGCGTTACCGTGCCCAACGCATTCGAAACCTGCGAAAAGGCAACGAGTTTGGTGTTGGAGTTGAGTAATTTCTGATACTCTTCCAATAAGATCTGTCCATCCTCATCCACCGGTGCTACGCGTAGCTTTGCGCCTCGTTCATTGCACAATATCTGCCAAGGCACGATATTGGCGTGATGCTCCAACCAGGTGATTACAATCTCGTCACCTTCACCAATATATTGCCGTCCCCAGCTTTGAGCAATGAGGTTGATCCCTTCGGTTGTTCCGCGTACAAAAACGACGCCATCTGTTGAAGGCGCGTTAATGAAACGGGCGACCGTTTTACGTGCTTCCTCATAGGCATCGGTAGCACGTGCCGCCAGTTTATGCGCCGCCCGATGAATATTGGAATTTTCGTGCTCATAAAAGTAGGAAAGCCGATCAATAACCGCCTGAGGCTTCTGAGTTGTCGCAGCATTATCCAGCCAGACCAGAACGTGGCCATTGACTGATTCCCGAAGAATCGGAAAATCACGCCGAATTGCATTTACATCGAATGGTGGATGGGTTGATGCAATTTGCGCGACTTGCTCATCACGTACAGAGACGACTACAGCCTTATCCAGAAAATAATAGGAAGATTCAGCGTGTTGTTGTTTAGCTGAAGTATGTCCTCCGGGCATGCCGACATGTACGGGTATCTTGTCCTCATATGGGGAAAATAATGCCTTTAATTCCGACTCATAGGGCATCGGGATGGATAATGGGTAAGAAGGCTCGGGAATGTGTCCACCAGTATGAGCCGTTGCAGACACCGGGGTATCTGGCGTCGATTTTGCCGAGGACTGTGGCAGCGAGGCTGCTACGGATGATGGTGGTGTTGTTGGCGTGTATGCACGAAACAAGTCATCGGTCATCCGCGTCAGTAGATCAACATTCGGCAAGTAACCGGTTACCGAACCTGGCAGTTGTGCTGCGCCGCTCTCTTGATCGAATTTATTTGTACTCATGATATTTATCCACATCAACATTTTCGAGCAACCCCAACGCATCCTCGGTTAACACCGCCAGCGAGCAATAAAGTGAAATCAGATAAGAGGCAATTGCTTTATGATTAATCCCCATGAAGCGTACAGATAGACCCATGCCTTGCTCACCCTGTAAATTCGGCTGATAGAGTCCGACGACACCCTGACGGCTTTCTCCGGTGCGAAGCAGCAGAATGCTGGTTTTGCCACCGGAAATTCCGATTTTGTTGCTTGGAATCAACGGCAAACCGCGCCAGGTAAGAAACTGGGAGCCGAACATGGTTACCGTAGGTGGCGGTACCCCACGGCGAGTACATTCCCGACCAAATGCGGCGATTGCTTTGGGATGCGCCAGAAAAAAGGCAGGCTCCTTCCAGACGAGAGATATCAATTCATCCAGGTCATCTGGCGTAGGCGCACCTGTACGTGCCTTGATTCTCATGTTTTTACTGGCGCTATTCAGCAAGCCATATTCCTTGTTGTTTATCAGCTCGCTTTCCTGACGCTCCTTGGCTGCTTCGATGGTCAGACGCAACTGTTCACGAGTCTGGTCGTGTGGAGAGCTGTAAAGATCAGCGACACGAACATGCACATCCAGCACAGTATTGACCGCGCTGAGTACATATTCGCGACCCCATTCTTCATAATCGACATAAGTGGCAGGCAGTTCGCGCTCATCTTTGGCGGAACAGTCCACGATAACATGGTCAGGATCTTTTACCTTGTTAACACGATAAATACCAGCTTCGACAGGTGTCCAATGCAACAAATGAGTCAACCACCTCGGTGTGATGGTTCCCATCATTGGAATGGTTTTGGTCGCGTTGGCGAGGGTGCGGGCCGCTACGTCACTTAATGCGGTATGGGCGTTATGTATATCGGTCATGTTGATTCTCCTGGTTAACGAAAGGGTAAAGAATGCATCTGTTTCTCAGACACAGCAATCAGTCTAAATGACAAATTAATATATCCTTATATTTATAAAATATATGCCTGGGATTTTTATGTGCTGTTTTCATGAAATCATCATTCTGATGAGGCGCCATGAAAGGTTATATCCACATTAATGGTTAAAAATTTAATTTTCTCCGGAAGCATTTGAAAATAAAAGTGCGGTATTTTTTTCGTTGCGCATTTGTGCTTGTGTGATTTGGCTCCCGGCCGGAATGTTATGTGTCAGCCATACGTTACCGCCGATCGTCGAGCCTCGTCCGACGGTAATGCGTCCGAGAATAGTTGCGCCTGCATAAACCACAACATCATCTTCTACAATAGGGTGGCGCAGATTGCCTTTCACCAGTGTCCCTTGTTCGTCGACAGGGAAACTTTTGGCGCCCAGCGTGACTGCCTGATACAGGCGAACCTTCCGGCCAATTTCGGCAGTCTCACCGATAACCACTCCAGTACCATGGTCGATGAAAAAACTGTCGCCAATGCGAGCGCCCGGGTGAATTTCTATACCAGTAAGTGAATGCGCGATTTCCGAAATCATGCGCGCAATCAAAGGTGCACCCAGCTGATGTAGCTCGTGCGCCAGCCTGTAGTGCGTAATAGCGGTAATGCCCGGATAGCAAACCAATACTTCGTCAATGCTGTGCGCAGCCGGATCACCTTCATAAGCAGCGATAATGTCACTATCCAGCAGGCTGCGTATATGCGGCAGTTGCTTGGCGAACGCATAAGTAATTTCCAGCGCTTTTTCGTGGATGACGTCATTTAACTGGTTATCCCGCTTTGAAAAAAAATGAAGTTCTCGTTGTATTTCTGCCGACAGATCACGCAAGGTTGTATCCAGCGTATAACCCACAAAATGATCTATTCCCTCCTCGGTTAGATCAGGCAAACCCAGGCGATTGGGAAACAGTGCTGCGCTTAGTCTTTCTATAATATGCCTCTGAACTATTTTCAGCAATTTCTGCCAAATGCTTTTAGATCAACGATATAGGGAGTTGAATCATGAGA
>JAVVEX010000117.1:0-5145 GCA_032251195.1 Nitrosomonas sp. | reverse complement strand
ACCGACGACCTCGGCAGTGACATTATTGCCATTGGGAAGCAACACCAGGCAACTGGTGCCAACCGCCAGCTTCAGCCCGACCGCCTCCATCACCAGACCGGCGACGCGGGTCAAGGTGCCGCTGACCAGGAACGGATCGACGGGCGTAACCAGTTGCTGGCAATTGCGGATAAAATCTTGCCAGAGCGGAGTATGCGCACAGATATCGGTATGGGTCATATCAACCAAGGCTGTTCTTGCCCCAGGCTGGCCAACGTGCGTTGCCAGCGAGTGGGCAGACTTGCGTCCACCTCACATCCACCTCTTGCCACCTGGCAGCCACCGGGTTCAATCTGACTGTCTTCTGTGATTTCCCATGTCAGGCGGGTAGACTGGCCTGAAAAATGTTCGCAAACCAATGCCGCATCCTGCGGATGAAGCTTCAGGCGCAAGGTTTCAGTAGTGTCCGGCAATTGACGAAGCGCCGTCTCGATGACCGGCAGCACCAGTCCGGGTTTGACCTCGACAGCCTGCCCGACAATTTTTCTGGCAAGATCAATGGCGAGCGCCAGCACATCCTGCGCGACCGTCTGATCCATTTTGAGCAAAGCTTGCTCAAAGGCACTAACCAACAAGTGCAGACGCTGCTGCGTTGCGGCGCTATCCTGTGCCGCCTGTTCCTTTCCAGCCTGATAGCCTGCCTGCGCGCCTTCTTGCCGTGCCTGCTGGTAGATGGATTCTATCTGTTCTGCTGTGGGCAACACGACTGCTTCCCGCCGGGACGGGGCATCCACATTCTGCGCGGTCTTCGCGGGACTACGAGGAGTTGGCTCTGTTATTTCATTTTTCTGCAGGGATCTGAACGCATCGAGTGCACCAAATTCCCACTTTTTCCAGTCAGACAGATCTTTTTTTGCAATTACTTGGGCAGCGTCCATCATTATGTCCTCGATCAAGGTATTTCAGAATCGACAATAAAGCTCAGGCAAATCGTGACGGAGTACAGATTCCGAAAAGCATCCCCGAAAGTATTCTCTGTCTCCTCTTAAACAAAACCTTCTCCCCCTCCACCCAGCACGATACGACCATCATCGGCAAGCTGGCGCAAGGTCTTGAGGGTTTTTTTCTGTTCAGCCTCCACTTCCGAGACGCGCACGGGCCCCTTGGATTCAAGATCCTCGCGCAAAGTTTCGGCTGCGCGCTGCGACATGTTTTTAAAAACCTTGGCACGCAATTCTTCCTTGGCGCCCTTGAGAGCAGTAATGAGTGACTCCGACTGAACTTCCCGTAGCAGTAACTGTATGCCCTGATCATCAACGCTCATCAAATCGTCGAATACAAACATTTCGTCCATAATTTTCTGGGCGATGTCTTCATCGTATTGGGAAAAATTTTCCATAATGCCGGCTTCGAGCGCGGTCGGTATGAAATTCATGATTTCAGCCGTCGCCCGGATACCACCCATACGCGGTTTCTTGATATTGTCACTACCAGACAGAAGTTTGCCGAGCACGCCATTCAACTCCCGCAATGCGGCCGGTTGCACGCTGTCGAGCGTGGCGATACGCAGCAGGACATCATTGCGTAGCCGCTCGGTAAGCAGTGCCAGAATCGCACTGGCCTGATCACGCTCCAGATGAACCATGACCGTTGCAATGATCTGTGGATGCTCATTCTTGATCAGCTCCATGGCAGCAGCGGCGTCCATCCATTTAAGACTCTCGATACCGCTGGTGTCATCACCCTGATCAAGCCGGTCGAGCAGGGCGGCTGCCTTGTCCTCCCCCAGCGCTTTGGTCAGCACGTTACGTAAATAATCGCTGGCATTCTGTCCGAGTGACGTTTTGTCTTTTGCCTGATGACAGAAATCTTCCAGCACATGTTCTATTTTGTCGCGCTTGATGTCGCTCAGGTTTGTGATTGCCTCACTGAGCTTCTGCACCTCCTTGGGCGCGAGATAGCGGAAAACCTGGGCTGCTTCCTCTTCGCCCAATGACATCAACAGAATGGCGCTTTTTAAAATACCTTCATCGTCCATTGCCAGCTACCCATCCTTTGACAACATTGGCCACAATGGCTGGTTCCTGAGTGGCCAACAGTCTCGCATGCCGCAGATTTTCTTCCAACGTGACTACCTTGACAGCAGAAACAGACGAACCACTTTCCGGCTCTGTGCTGATTAGCGCGCGTACAGGTGGCGGTGGCGGCAGCAGCGTTTTGAGAAACGGGCGCAGTATTTTTTGCAGGAAATACAGCACAATCATCGCAATCAGGAGCTGTTTGCCGATATCCAGAGCAAGCTGGATCGTATCGGGCGCTTTCCAGAAAGGCACCTCCTCGAAGGTTTCCTCTGGAAGATTGAACTGACTGTTGGTCACGGTCAGAGTATCACCGCGCGCCTCGTTAAAGCCGATGGTTTGCTTGACCAGACTGGTAATTTTCTCGATTTCCTCGGCTGGCAGCGGTGTGCTGACCGGATTGCCTTCCTCGTCGAGCTGATTGCGGTAATTAACCACCACGGCGGCGGATAGTCGATTGATCCGGCCGGTTGACTGACGAGTATGCGAAATGGTTTTATCGACTTCGTAGTTGGTAGTGGATTCCTGCCTGCTGTCGGTTGGTATGGTTTTTCCGGCATCGGCCACCTCATCTCCCTGCGCATTCACGTCAACGGGCACCTGAGCGGGATCGGGAGGGCGATTGGTCAATGCGCCAGGTATGCCGCCCTCCGGCTGCGCGACGGAACGTGATTCCGATTTCTGTTCGCTGCGGATCGCGGCAGCTTCCACGGCATTATTATTGGGTTTGTAGGTTTCTTCCGCACGTTCAACCTGGGAAAAATCCATATCCGCAGTAACTTGGGCATGTACGTTTGCCGGGCCCGTGAGCGGCGTCAGAATGGCTTCGATGCGGCGTGCAAAGTTCTGTTCCATATCCTGCACATATTTAAGCTGACCGGGATTCAGCCCCGTTTCTTCAGCATCGTTTTTTTGCGCGCTGAGCAAATTGCCATGCTGGTCAACGACGGTCACATTCTTGACCGGCAGGTTGGGAATGCTGCTGGAAACCAGATGCACAATGGCGTTGACCTGCTCGACGGCAAGCACCCTGCCAGGATGAAGGTTAAGTAATACGGACACGCTTGGCTGCTGGCGTTCCCTGGCAAATACGGTTGGCCTGGTAATGGCCAGGTGGACGCGCGCCCCCTCTACTGCCGACAGAGACTGGATCGATCGAGATAACTCACCTTCGAGCGCGCGCTGATAATTAACCTGCTCCAGAAATTGGCTGGAGCCAAATTTCTGATTCTCCAGAATTTCAAACCCGGCCAGTCCTCCCTTGGGTAACCCCTGACTGGCGAGGCGCAAACGCACTTCATGCACCTGACCACCGGGAATCAGAATAGCGCCACCGCCATCCGCGAATTTATAGGGAATGTTCATTTGCTGTAAAGCACCGATAATTGCGCCGCCATCCTGATCGGAAACATTGGCATAGAGTATGCGGTAATCCGGTGTCTGACTCCACATCCAGGCGCCGGCCAGCAAGGCGATGATCGCTGCGGCAGCCAGCATCAGCCCCAGTTTTTTCTGTACAGGCAATTGCCTGATTTGGTCGAACCGGTTAGCCGGTTCTATTTCATTTGCATTGGTCGCCACGAATTTCTCTCCTGCTTCGTTAGTACTCTGGCTGCCGGATCAACAAGCCTGTTTTTCCCGGTCAACTGAATACCAATCTGGGCTGACCGGGTGAATAACAGGATTATCAGGATATTCGTTTTGTCCGAATGATGGAAAAGACTGTATTTGATCGTGCTATTTGCTCGATAGCCGGAGCGATGAGCAGTGCTAAGCTGTACAGCAATGAAAACAGAAAAAACAACCTTGACCCATGCAATTGATAGCGCCAGTCCGGCTGTAGACCAGCAGCAACTGAGAACAGCATTCGCGCAATTCAGCCAGGCTTCGGCACAGCTTTCCGGCGTTTATCAGGCATTGCAGCAACAGGTTCACGGACTCACGCAGGAACTAACGCTCGCCAATGGCGAACTGCAACGTGAACTGGTTGCCAAGGAAGCGCTATCGCAGAAACTGAGCCAGCTATTGACCGCCTTGCCCGCCGGAGTCATAACGCTGGACGAGGAAGATTGTATCGAACAGATCAATTCTGCGGCGCTGCGATTACTCGGTGAGCCATTGCTCGGCTGTCACTGGCAGCAGATCGAACAAACCAGGCTATGCCCGGCAGACATGTCCGGTGAATGGCACTTTGCGGCTGACTCTGCCCGCTTGCGGCGGATATCCATTGAGAACAGCGTTTCAGCAATCAACCAGACACGTATTCTGCTGATTCACGATATCAGCGAAGCCCATGCCATGCGCGAGCAAAACCGCCGTAACCAGCGTCTGGCGCTAATGGGAGAACTGGCTGCCGGACTGGCGCACCAACTGCGCACGCCATTATCGACAGCATTGCTCTACGCGGAACATCTGACCAATGAAGCAATCACCATTCAGGCACGCCAGCGTTTTGCCGTTAAAACGCAGGAGCGACTGCATCATCTGGAACAACTGATCTGCAATATGTTGCAGTTCGTCAAAGGAGGTAGTATTCCTGCACACGAGGTCAGCCTGCCGGCCTTGCTGACCGATCTGCAATGGATGATGGCGCCGCAGCTGCAACGGATGAATGTGCGCTTGACAGTGAGCGACAACAGCAATGGCGTTTGTCTTAACGTCAACCGGGACTCACTGAGCAGCGTTCTGGGCAGTCTGCTGGAAAATGCCATACAGGCATCCGTTGCTGGCGGCGAAATTACGCTTGCCTGCGACGTGGCCGGAGATACAGTCCTGCTGACGGTGGGCGACGAGGGGCCGGGAATCGAACCGGCCGTGATGGAGCGATTGTTTGACCCGTTTTTCACAACCCGTTCTGAAGGAACCGGACTGGGTCTGGCCATTGCGCATAATGTGGTGCAATCCATGCGGGGAGACATCCGGGTGGAATCGGCACCGGGAATGGGCAGCCGCTTTACGGTGTATTTGCCGGCAAAACAATGACTCCCTGCATATCTGGCAACAATAAAAAAATATGCCTCTGAACTATTTTCAGCAATTTCTGCCAAATGCTTTTAGATCAACGATATAGGGAGTTGAATCATGAGAG
>JAVVEX010000116.1:0-5209 GCA_032251195.1 Nitrosomonas sp. | reverse complement strand
TGATGGGTTTGTTCGGGTCAGTATGCGCCTTATAATAGAAAAAATCGGGTTTGGCTGAACAATCTTGCTAATCAGGATATGTTTTTAATGCGCAAGTTGTTAAAGCAACTTTATCCTGGACGGGTGATGATCACACGGGACGAAGCAATTTAGTCTATAATGCTTAGCTCAAATCAGTACGGTGAGCCTGATCTGCCTGCCTATATATTATATATATCGCAATGGCGAGTATGTCACTAATAAATTTGAATATTTAGTAGCGTTAACAACTTAAATTCTGAAAATGAAACGTACCTATCAACCATCTGTTATTCGTAGAAAACGTACGCATGGCTTTCGAGTTCGTATGCGGACAAAAAGCGGTCGGGCGATCATCAGTGCGCGCAGAGCTAAAGGCAGAATACGGCTAGGCGTGTAATCCTTAACTTTGGAGTGCTTCTAAAAGGTGCTTTTGGGTTTATCGTTATGGTGCTGGCTACTTTTTTTATGTGTTTCTGGCGATAAAAATTGTGCTGGTTCAGTCGGAACGGTTACGTCAGGCCAGGGATTTTCATGGTGTGCTGCAAAACAGGGTAGCTTTCAGTGGAAGTTTCCTGCGGCTGCATGTCAAGCCTAACCATTATGATTTTGCACGGCTTGGTTTGATCGTCGCCAAGCGAATTGAACACAAAGCAGTCAGGCGTAACCGAATTAAGCGTATCGTCAGAGAGGTTTTTCGTTTAAATCGGCAAAAGATTGTCGGGCTTGATTGCGTGATGCAGTTGAGAAACTCTGTTGATATTTCAAAGGATTGTTTGTGCCTTCATCAAGAGGCGCTAATGCTGCTGACAAGAGCTGAAAGGTATCTCAAAAAATATGCGCCAATTACTGATTAATCTTATTAAATGTTATCAGATTTGTTTTAGCCCTCTGACGCCGCCTTCCTGCCGGTTTTTCCCATCCTGTTCAAATTATGCGCAGGAAGCATTGTTGAAGCATGGCGTGATAACAGGTATCTGGCTCAGTATCAAAAGAATATTCCGCTGTCACCCCTGGAATCCAGGTGGTCATGATCCAGTTCCCTGAAGCGTATTGACGTCAGCATGATCAAGCATCAGCAGTCTCATTCCATACAGGTAGTATTACTAATATTTAGATATCAGATAAAAAATGGATGCCAAAAGAATCGTACTTTTCGTCATTTTTTCAACCTCGCTGCTTTTCTTGTGGGAAGCATGGATCAAAGAGCAGGCGCGTTTTGAGCAACTGAGCGTAGCGGCCGGCGCGGATGGCGCCAGTCAGTTGGATCCCGATTTGCCGGTTCCCGGTAATTCGTTGACTGAAGCTGGTTCGACAGGCGACAGGGGTCAGATTCCTGTAAATACTGCCGCCACAGATATCGTGACGCCACGGTTGTTGTCAACCGGCGAGCAGATAAGGGTTGTAACCGACATGGTGATCGCGGAAATCGACACAGTTGGTGGGGATTTGCGACGTCTTGAGCTACTTAAGCACCCTTCGACGGAAGATAAAGATATTCCTTATGCCTTGTTGCAAAGCCAGGCTTCACGTGTTTATGTTGCGCAATCCGGGTTGATTGGGGAGGGTCTTCCCAACCATAAAACCGTTTACCGGCCAGAATCCGCCAAGCGTCAGTATGAAATGACGGCAGGCGAAAATGAAATAATGATTCGTTTACTGGTGGATGATACAGATCATGTTCAGGTAACCAAAGTTTATACTTTCCATCGTGGCAGTTATGTGGTCGATGTGGCGTTTGAAATAAAAAATACTGGCGATGACACATTACGTCCATTTGCCTATCATCAGATATTGCGTGACAGTGTTCCGCCCCTGAGCAACACGCTGATGGATCATTCTTATACAGGCGGGGCGGTTTATACTGAATCGGAAAAATTCAAAAAAATCCCTTTTTCCGATATGGATAGCAACAGCGTGGATTACCCGACTAATGCAGACAATGGCTGGATTGCCATGCTGGAGCATTATTTTTTGTCCGCATGGCTACCACAACAAGGCCAGCCACGCGAGTTTTTTGCTAAACGTCAAAGTGATAATCTTTATACTGCGGGCGTTATTCTGCCGGTTGATGAGATAGCCCCGGGCAGCGTGAGAAGCACCTCCATAAATTTTTATGCGGGGCCGCAGGAACAGGATAATCTGGCAAAACTTGCGCCAGGGCTGGAATTTACGGTCGATTATGGTTGGTTGACGATTATTGCGGTTCCTTTATTCTGGCTGCTGTCTTTTTATCATTCGCTGGTGGATAACTGGGGGTTGGCAATTATTCTGCTGACCGTAACGGTTAAGGTTCTATTTTTTCCGTTATCTGCTGCGGGCTATCGCTCCATGGCCAAACTTCGTCAAGTGACGCCCAAGCTGAAACGTATTCAGGACCAATATAAGGGCGATCGTCAGCGCATGCATCAGGCCATGATGGATTTTTACAAGGAAGAAAAAATTAATCCCCTCGGTGGCTGTCTGCCTATTCTGGTTCAGGCACCTGTTTTTATTGCGCTCTTTTGGACATTGCTGGCGGCAGTGGAACTGCGTTATGCGCCTTTTGTGCTATGGATCAATGATTTGTCCACGCCGGATCCTTACTATATATTGCCTGTTCTAATGGGCGTCTCTATGTTCATGCAGACTAAGCTGAACCCGACGCCAACCGATCCCATTCAGGCGCGTGTTATGCAAATTATGCCGGTTGCTTTCAGTATTTTCTTCTTCTTCTTTCCGGCTGGTCTGGTATTGTATTCACTGGTCAGTAACATTCTGTCGATTGCGCAACAGTGGCAGATTACCCGTATGTATGAATTGCCTGCTGCATCGGCAAATAGCGCCCAAAAAGGAAGCAAGGAAAAATAAGTAATCGTTCCTTGCTGCCTCAAATCTTTGTTTGCCGGATGTGGGCGCTATGGCGCTACCGGTGAATGCTTCCCGCGATCATGACATTATCGCAGCGCCTGCCACTCCCCCCGGGCGGGGCGGTGTCGGGATCATCCGTATTTCAGGGAAAAATCTGCAATTACTTGCAAGCGTTATTTTAGGCAGGACTCCCCGGCCACGTCAGGCCGAATTAGGTGATTTTCTCGATGAACAAAAGCAGGTGCTCGACCAGGGGATCATGTTGTATTTTCCCGCACCGCACTCCTATACGGGCGAAGACGTGGTCGAATTGCAGGGGCATGGTGGTCCGGTCGTAATGAATTTGCTGCTGACGCGCTGTCTGCAGCTTGGGGCACGTCTTGCCGAGCCGGGTGAATTTACATTGCGCGCTTTTCTGAACGACAAGATCGATCTGTTACAGGCGGAAAGTGTTGCTGACTTGATTGGGGCAAACACAGCCGATGCCGCCCGCTGTGCGGTGCGTTCCCTGAATGGTGAATTCTCGGCAACCATTGCTCGGCTGGTACAAGCGTTGATCAATTTGCGTGTATTGGTAGAAGCAACACTGGATTTTCCAGAAGAAGATATGGATTTTCTGCAATCCGCGAAAGCCATGCAACAACTTCAGGGTGTCCGACAGCAACTGGAACGTGTGCTGATCGCATCTCGACAGGGAGCGTTGTTGCAGTCTGGCGTTGATATTGTGCTGATTGGTCAGCCTAACGTCGGAAAATCCAGCCTGCTGAATCGATTGGCGCGAACGGATGCTGCTATCGTAACCGAATTCCCCGGCACCACGCGCGACACCATTCGCCAGTCGATCGAGATCGAAGGCATTCCGCTGCATTTGGTCGACACAGCGGGCCTCAGGGAAACCAGCGATGCAATAGAACAGCAGGGTATTGTTCGTACCCATGCGGCAGCAAGACAAGCAGGGTTGGTTCTGCTGTTGCTGGATAGCCGCCAAGGCATGACAACAGCAGATCAGAAAATTCTGGCCAGTTTGCCGCAGCAGCTGCCGGTATTGACGGTTTACAACAAAATCGACTTAACTGCACAGATTCCCCGCATAGCAGAAAGTGAACATGGCATATCCATCTATCTGTCGGCAAAAAATGGTGAAGGTGTCGATCTGCTCAGAAGCGCGTTGCTGCGGACGATTGGCTGGCAAGGCAACGCCGCCGGTGAAGGGGTTTATATGGCACGCCAAAGACATTTGCAGGCGCTAACTGATGCCAGCCAGCATTTGCAGATTGCGAGCACTCTATTGGACGAAGGTAATGCGCTTGAATTACTTGCAGAGGAACTACATCTGGCTCAGCAGAAATTATCTGCTATCACTGGTGAATTTACTGCTGATGATCTTCTGGGTGAAATTTTTTCAAGCTTCTGTATTGGAAAATAAATACGCTTCCTGAGCGTTCCACCAAACTCCATCTACACCCAAAAGCCAGTGTAATTGCTGGCTTTTTTATCCGTCATGGTCTCTAATGTTGCGCATGAAGCCGCTTAAATGTGTTCCCTGTTTGGCGAATGTGTTTATAGTGGTCAATTTTTTTCGGACACACAAATAGGTTGTTGTTCTGCCATTTTCGTTTCATAGTCATTGGGCGCCATCGCCCAACTGACGATTTTGCGTGAATAAAGATCCAGTAACACTGCCAGATGCAGCCAGTCCCTCAACGTCCGAATGTAGGTAAAATATCCGAGACCCAGGAGGCTCGATTGGCCTCGCCTTGCTCAAACTGGCGATCCAGCACGTTGTCGTACACCGGCAGATTATGGTTGCTGTCGGTGGTGTGCACGAACTTGGGCTTCCGGATCGGCTTGAGCTTTTTCATCAGGCTGCGCGACAATACCCAGTGGGCGAGCCAGGCAGACAATGTGTTGCTGATCGTTGATGATATAGACTATGTCAAAAAGACCGATTCGAAAACACAAGTATTGTTTGACTTTATCGCACATCGCTATGAAAGCGGAAGTCTAATCATCACTTCAAATCAGCCTTTTAGCCAGTGGGATCAAATCTTCCCTGACACCATGATGACCGTTGCCGCCATCGACCGGATCATCCATCACGCAACCATCATCGAAATCGACAGTGAAAGTTATAGGAGGAAAAGCCAAAAAAAATCATGAAGTAACCAATAAACTCAACCGACCATCATAATTGTCGCCAAAGCGGCCAAGATAATTGACGCGAGACATTCGTGTTTAGTCCGCTATTAAGTGGTATATTTTATCATGGCTATGTCACAATTAATTGTTGAAATTGCCTTGTTTTCCCAAGAGCTGATAAAAAACAGAAAGTTGGTGTGAT
>JAVVEX010000115.1:0-5325 GCA_032251195.1 Nitrosomonas sp. | reverse complement strand
ATCAAGCGTTTAAAAGCCGGATGGGATAATGACTATTTATGTCGGATTATTGGGATAATTTAAGCGCGATTACCCTGAGGTGCCATATTTCTTGTGCCATTCACGATTTCCATAATGGCGGCGTACTTTCAGGTGTTAACAGTGTGCCGTTTTATTTGATAATGTTGACCTGCTTTTTCCGGGCGATTGTTCTGTCTGGCCTTGTATTCCTTGTATTAAAACCACAAGCTGGGGTATAGTGGCGGTCTGCTAAAACATCATCCAGGCAGGAGAGTGCGCTATGATAAATGGCGCCGCCGAAGGCGTAACCCCCCGGAATCGCTCAGGCATGACTGATCACATCAATCGGTCGAAAAAACTGCCTGTGATAAGCAATCTGGAGAGCGCTGAGTATCTATATCAGCCACCGAAGGGGCACTCGAGAATACATGATTTCTCGTGAAACTCTCAGGTAAATGGACAGAGGGGGATGGTCGCCTGAAAAATGCAAATGCCAATGATTTTTTGAGCACTGGTACGCCAGCATTCGAATCAAGGTGAATTTTTTCTGGTAGCAGACTTCCTTTTTACTGTTTTTGAGAGAATTTATGCTGAAAGTAACGCCTCTTAACGCAACCCATCGCGCCATGCAGGCCAAAATGGTCGATTTTGGTGGCTGGGATATGCCCTTGCATTATGGTTCTCAGTTGGACGAACACCATCAGGTACGACGTGATGCCGGTATGTTCGATGTCTCTCATATGTTGGTGGTGGATATTCTCGGTGAGGAGGTGCGTGGTTTTCTGCGAAACTTGCTGGCCAATAATGTCGATAAACTGACACTCTCCGGCAAGGCGCTTTATTCCTGCATGCTGACGCCTGAAGGCGGTGTCATTGATGATCTGATTGTTTATTTTTTGACGGAATCCTGGTTCCGCCTGGTTGTTAATGCCGGTACTGCTGATAAAGATATTGCCTGGATCAGCCAGCAAGCCAGCCAGAGTGGGCGCCAACTGGACATAACGCCCCGTCGCGATCTGGCCATGATTGCTGTTCAAGGCCCTAATGCACGCAGTAAAGTGTGGGTGGTTATTCCCGAAGCAAAAACGGTTACTGAAAATTTGAAACCTTTTCAATCGGTTCCGTTTGAGTCTTATTTTATTGCCCGCACAGGTTATACCGGGGAAGATGGTTTTGAAATTATCCTGCCAGCAGATGAGGCATCGGATTTCTGGAAAAAATTGCATGCGGCAGGTGTTGCGCCAATTGGTCTGGGTGCGCGCGATACGTTGCGATTGGAAGCTGGTATGAATCTTTATGGTCAGGACATGAATGAAACTACCAGCCCACTCGAATCAGGGCTTGCCTGGACGGTGGATTTAAAGAGTGATCGTGATTTCATCGGTAAATCTGCATTACTGCAGAAACCGGTTAAACAGAAACTGGTGGGGCTGCTGTTACTCGATAAAGGTGTATTGCGCAGCCATCAGAAAGTCATGGCAAAAAGCAACGAATTATCAGCGCAGGGAGAAATTACCAGTGGTGGATTCTCACCCACGCTCAACCAGTCTATTGCATTGGCACGTGTGCCGGCTGATTTGTCTGCCGGGGATGAGGTCGGCGTATTGATACGTGACAAGCAGTTGGCAGCCAGGATCGTCAACTTTCCCTTTGTTCGCAATGGTAAGGCGCTTATTTGAAAAATATACTTTTGCACCTCAATATTCGGTGTCCTGCCGTCTCTGGGTAGAACGAAAGATGACAAGAAGCCCGCACACTGAAGTGCAATGCGTATAAAGCATTGAAATAAAGTTATTAACAACCTGTTTTGGAGTAATAAATAATGGACATCCCAGCAGCGCTAAAGTATGCAAAATCACACGAATGGGTCAAAACGGAAGCGGATGGAACCGTCACGATTGGCGTGACGCATCACGCACAGGAATTATTGGGTGACATGGTATTCGTCGAGTTGCCGAAAGTTGGACGGAAGCTTGCGCAAAATGAAGAATGTGCGGTGGTGGAGTCCGTCAAATCAGCTTCGGATGTCTATTCGCCCGTCAGTGGTGAAGTCATTGAGGTTAATACGGAACTGGAATCTGCCCCGGAAAAAATCAATCAGGATGCCTATTCAGCGTGGCTGTTCAAATTGAAACCAGCCAATCCCGGTGAAATGGGTGCGCTGCTCGACGCTGGCGACTACGAAAAACTGGTTGCGGAAGAAGCTCACTAATTTTGCCATGGTGCGGAGTAACAGAGTAGTTCTCCCGCTGGGCATAGGCCATTAAGAATAATTCATCAGATGAAATTGTAACCATGCCATTTATTCCGCATACCAAAGAAGATGTCAGTGCAATGCTTGCGAGCATTGGCGCTGATTCAATAGAAGAATTGTTTGACGAAATTCCTGCTGAACTGAGAACCGGCGCTTTGAAAAACGTACCACCGGGGATGAGCGAGATGGAAATCTCGCGGTTAATGCTGGAACGTGCGCAGCAGGATGGGTTTTATCTTAACTTTATCGGGGCAGGTGCTTATGAGCACCATATTCCGGCAGCCGTCTGGCAGATTGCGACTCGCGGAGAGTTTTATTCATCCTACACGCCTTATCAGGCGGAAGCGAGTCAGGGAACGCTTCAGCTGTTGTATGAATACCAGACGATGATGGCTTCTCTGACAGGCATGGATGTTTCCAATGCCAGTTTGTATGATGGCGCTTCCGCACTTGCTGAGGCAGTGCTGATGGCAGTACGCCAGCATCGTACCTCGGACAGAATCCTGATTCCGCAAACGGTGCATCCGATATACCGCAGAGTAGTGCATACCATTGTCAAGAATCAGTCGATCGAGATTGTCGAGATTCCATATGATCCATCATCCGGGCAAATTACCATTGCCCAACTCGAAGCATCCGGGCAAACAGAGTTTGCGGCGCTCGTAATCCCGCAACCCAATTTTTTCGGCGTACTTGAACCTGTTGATGCCTTGACGGATTGGGCGCACAGTAAAAACGCGCTGGCAATTGCCGTGGTCAATCCAGTTGCACTTTCCATGCTGACGCCACCTGGGGAATGGGGTGAAAAGGGAGCGGACATCGCTGTGGGTGAAGGCCAGCCATTGGGGATTCCGCTTTCCAGTGGCGGGCCTTATTTCGGCTTTATGACCTGCAAACAGTCTCTGATCAGACAAATGCCTGGCAGAATTATCGGACGCACCACGGATATTAAGGGTAAAGAAGGATTTGTCCTTACATTGCAAGCAAGGGAGCAGCATATCCGCCGTTCCAAGGCAACATCCAATATCTGTACCAATCAGGGATTAATGGTGACGGCGGCAACGATTCACATGTCTTTGCTGGGTCCGGAAGGGTTATACCGTGTCGCGGCTCAATCACACGCCAATACGCTAACGCTGGTTGAAGCGTTGACTGAAATACCGGGCGTGAAAAAAACGTTCAGCAGTCCGTTCTTTCATGAAGCCGTACTTTCTCTGCCCAAGCCGGTATCATCCGTACTGGATAATCTTAGGGCACAGGGATTGCTGGCTGGTTATGCGCTTGAAGATGGCTATTCCGAGCTGGAGAACTGTTTGATGGTTTGTGCAACAGAAACAAAAACGGCGGATGATCTGGACAGATACATAGCGTTATTTCGGCAATCATTAGCCAGCTGATCTATTTGCAGTCAATCAAATCAAAAGGAGATTCAACATGGTCACAATGGGTGGTACGCCAATTAAAATTGAAGGTGTTTTTCCTGAGGTAGGCGCTGATGCACCTGCTTTTTCGCTGGTTAACCGCGATCTGAAAGACGTGACACTGGCTGATTTTCAAGGCAAGAAAAAAGTGCTTAATATCGTTCCGAGTCTTGATACGCCTGTATGCGCGCTATCAACACGCAAATTTAACCAGCGTGCCAGTGAGATGAGCAACACTGTTGTGTTGATTATTGCCGCCGACCTCCCTTTTGCCATGAGCCGCTTTTGCGATCTTGAAGGACTGGACAAGGTTGTACCGTTGTCCACCATGCGTGGCGCGCAGTTCATGCGTGACTATGGCGTAGCCATTGCCGATGGCCCTTTTGCCGGCATTACGGCGCGCGCAGTCATCGTTCTGGATGAAAATGACAAAATTATTCATGCCGAGCTGGTGCCCGAGATCAAGGATGAGCCTAATTACGATGCCACTCTGGCTGCATTGAACTAACCATTACTTCAAACTTATGCTGATATTCGAACACTCGCGTCAGGGGCGATACAACTATTCGCAATCGCCTGCAACCCGTGCCACCAGGCACGACATACCCGATAATCTGTTGCGTGAATCGAAGCCATTATTGCCGGAAGTTTCGGAAATGGATACGGTGCGCCATTACACGCGGTTATCACAAAAAAACTTCTCGATCGATACCCAGTTTTATCCATTGGGTTCCTGCACAATGAAATACAATCCGCGTGCCTGTAATTCACTGGCGATGTTGCCCCAGTTTCTGGCGCGTCATCCGTTGGCGCCAGAAGATACCGGGCAAGGGTTTCTTGCCTGTATGTACGAGTTACAGGAAATTCTGAAAGATGTGACTGGCATGACGGCGGTCAGCCTGACGCCCATGGCAGGTGCGCAGGGTGAATTGATTGGTGTAACCATGATTCGCGCCTATCACGAGGCACGCGGCGATACCGAACGCACCGAAATCATTATTCCGGATGCTGCGCATGGCACCAACCCGGCGACAGCCGTGATGAGTGGCTACAAAGTAGTTGAAATTCCAACCGATAGAGAAGGGGATGTCGACATGGCCGCGCTGAAAGCGGCGGTGGGACCAAAAACGGCAGGATTGATGCTGACCAATCCTTCCACACTGGGCGTTTTTGAGAAAAAAGTGGCGGAAATGAGTCGAATCGTACATGCAGCCGGTGGCTTGCTCTACTACGATGGCGCCAATCTCAACGCGGTGCTCGGCAAGGTCAAACCCGGTGATATGGGGTTTGATGTTATTCACATGAATCTGCATAAAACCTTTTCCACGCCGCATGGCGGTGGCGGACCAGGCTCTGCGCCAGTTGGCGTGGCCGAGCGCCTGCTACCCTATCTTCCGGTGCCGATGGTAGCTCGTGAAAATGGGGTTTATCGTTGGCTGATCGAAAAAGACCGGCCACAATCCATTGGTCGTTTGTCTGCGCACATGGGGAATGCCGGCGTATTGTTGCGTGCCTATATTTATGTACGCCTGTTGGGAAAGGACGGTATGCACCGTATTTCCGAATATGCAACGCTGAACGCCAATTATCTAATGGTCGAATTACGCAAGGCAGGTTTCGAGATTGCCTATCCTGACCGTCGCGCCAGCC
>JAVVEX010000114.1:0-5398 GCA_032251195.1 Nitrosomonas sp. | reverse complement strand
GTCATTACCCCGACCTGCTGTTGCCGGCCAAATGAAAAAAATATCGACGCCTGATCGCAAATCCTGCACTGACGTCGCGCAATTTCTAAAAGTGCCTGTTGCGCAAACGCTGAAATCACTGGCTGTTATTGCAGGTGGCAAATTTTATTTGCTGTTGTTGCGTGGTGATCATCAGCTCAATGAGACCAAGGCGCGCAAATTGCTTTTTCTGGCCGATTTTGAATTTGCCAGTGATGAACGTATTATCCAGGAACTGGGCTGCCCACCGGGATATCTCGGCCCGGTCAATGTCGATATAGCAGTTGTTGCCGATGCTGCCGTGGCGACAATGCAAGATTTTGTCTGTGGTGCCAATGAAGAAGGCCATCACTTCACACAGGTTAATTTTGGACATGACCTGGCGCTGCCGGATATGGTGTTTGATATTCGCAATGTTGTCGCCGGTGATCTCTCTCCCGATGGTAAAGGCATACTGGAAATCTGCCGAGGCATAGAGGTCGGGCACGTTTTTCAGCTGCGTACTCGCTACGCGGAAAAAATGAAAGCCACTTTTCTTGACGAATCCGGGCAATCCCTGCCGATGGAGATGGGGTGTTATGGTATTGGCGTGTCGCGCATCGTCGCCGCAGCGATTGAGCAGAACCATGATGAAAACGGTATTATTTTTCCACTGGCAATCGCTCCTTTCCAGCTCTCCATTATTCCGGTTAATTATCATAAAAGTGACCTGGTGAGAATTGAAGCAGACAGGCTGTATCAGTCTTGCCAGGCAGCGGGTATCGATGTGTTGCTGGACGACCGGGAAGAGCGCCCAGGCGTTATGTTCGCCGACCAGGAGTTGATCGGTATTCCGCATCGTATCGTAATTGGGGAACGCAGTTTACAGGAGCGTAAATTGGAATACCGTGGGCGTCAGGATGCGGCTGCCCGCCTGTTGCCACTGACAGACGTTGTTTCAGTTTTAACAGGAATAATCAATGAATGACAACGAGTCGATCTAATGGGCGTTTCTAAAAAACTTAAGGCGCTGCACGAAACAAGGTCGGGCAAAAAATATTGATACGGGCTATGACAATGCAAATCAGCATCTCTAAAAATCCATATTTCGTTACAATACATCGTTCGTTACAAAAAACATCTCCTTATCTATCAATCGTATGCTGCGTCAATATTTTTTGTTCCTGCCTCGTCTTGTTTAACCCCTTGAATTTTTAGAGACACCCAGATGTTATTGAATTTTTTAAATATTCTCCAGCCGGAATATGTGCGATCCTTCCATTCCTGTTATTACAATTGACGGTCCTTCAGCTTCAGGCAAGGGGACTGTTGCGCGTCTGGTAGCTCAAGCCCTCGGGTTTCATTACCTGGACAGTGGTGCGTTATACAGACTGGTAGCATTACGTGCGCTACGAGATAACATAGATGCCAATGATGAAATGCAATTAGCAGAAATTGCCAGGCAAATAAATGTTTCTTTCGAAAATTCGCTTGTCTGGCTGGATGGTCAGAATGTCGACGATATGATACGTGCCGAATCTTGCGGTGAATTTGCGTCCAGAATTGCTCATTTTCCGGCTTTGCGAGCTGCATTACTGCAACGTCAACAGGATTTCCGCAAATTGCCAGGGCTGGTGACTGACGGACGTGACATGGGATCAGTCGTTTTTCCTGAGGCAACACTCAAAATTTATCTGACAGCAAGTGTCGAAGAGCGTGCAAATCGCCGCTATAAGCAGTTGAAGGAAAAAGAGATTAATGCTAATATCTCAGACCTGTCTCGAATGTTGCGAGAGCGTGATCAGCGTGATAGCAGCCGTGCCTTGTCGCCGCTGCGTCAGCATGCGGACGCGCAATTGCTGGATACGTCTAACTTATCGATAGGTCAGGCGGTCAAGCGGGTGTTGGATCGTTACGCGGGAATAGAAGCGCATGCCAGAACACGCGCAAATCCAGTAGAATGATATTCTGGCAAAATGCTACTTTACAAGCACAGAACGTTGCCCTTGCTCGCGGCTGACTGTTTTTTTAACTAACCTGTCCTGATTATTTATTGTTTTTCGGGATATTTATTTACAATCGGGTATTTTCTTATAATGACTACTGCTACCAACGTAACGAGTTCCATGGAAAGTTTTGCGCAACTCTTTGAAGAAAGCCTCTCGCAGAAAGAAATGCGGGTTGGTGAGGTAATAACCGCTGAAATCATCCGAGTCGACTATAATTTTGTGGTGGTTAATGCCGGTTTGAAATCAGAGAGTTACATTCCAATTGAGGAATTCAAGAATGACAGGGGTGAAATCGAGGCGAAGACCGGCGATTTTGTCGGTGTTGCGATTGAGGCATTGGAAAATGGTTATGGAGAAACCCGGTTATCGCGAGACAAGGCTAAACGTTTGAGCGCCTGGTACGATCTGGAAGCGGCCATGGAAGAAGGCAGGATAGTAACCGGTATGGTCAACGGCAAGGTCAAGGGTGGTTTGACTGCTACTGTAAACGGTATTCGCGCATTTCTGCCGGGTTCTCTTGTGGATATTCGGCCTGTCAAGGATACGACCCCTTACGAAAACAAGGAAATGGAATTCAAGGTTATTAAACTTGATCGCAAGCGTAATAACGTCGTAGTTTCAAGACGGTCGGTTCTTGAAGAAACTCTGGGGGCGGATCGTGAAGCATTGCTGGCAAATCTGCAGGAAGGTGCAACGGTACAGGGCATTGTTAAAAATATCACTGATTATGGCGCATTTGTAGATCTTGGTGGCATTGATGGATTGCTGCATATAACGGATCTTGCATGGCGACGCGTGAAGCACCCCAGTGAAGTACTCAATGTCGGAGATGAAGTTACTGCCAGAATATTAAAATTTGATAAAGAGAAAAATCGTGTTTCCCTGGGAATGAAGCAGTTGACGGAGGATCCGTGGGTCGGTTTGTCACGCCGTTATCCCCACGGAACCCGTTTATTTGGCAAAGTAACCAATATGACAGACTATGGTGTCTTTGTTGAAATAGAGCAGGGGATAGAAGGGTTGGTGCATGTTTCTGAAATGGACTGGACTAATAAAAATATTTATCCGTCCAAGGTCGTTCAACTTGGTGATGAAGTCGAAGTGATGATTCTTGAGATTGATGAAGATCGTAGACGGATCTCCCTTGGCATGAAGCAATGCAAACCAAATCCATGGGACGAATTTGCGCTGAATCATGAGAAAGGCGACAAGGTGAGTGGACAGATCAGGTCAATTACGGACTTCGGTTTGTTTATCGGATTGCCCGGTAATATTGATGGACTGATACATTTGTCCGATCTCTCCTGGACGCAACCCGGTGAAAAAGCAATTCTGGAATTCAAAAAAGGGGACGAGGTCGAGGCCGTTGTGCTGTCAATCGATGTCGAGAAAGAACGAATTTCGCTGGGCATCAAACAACAGGAAGGTGATCCTTTCTCTGTTTATGTGGCATCAAATGATAAAAACAGTATCGTTAAGGGTGTCGTCAAATCAGTGGATGCCAAAGGGGCTGTCATTACGTTGACTGACGAAGTGGAAGGTTATCTGCGAGCATCGGAGCTGTCGCATGACAAAGTCGAGGATATTCGTCTGCAACTCAAAGAAGGTGACGATATTGAGGCTAAAATCATCAATATTGATCGCAAGACCCGTAATATAAGCTTGTCGGTCAAATCAAAATTAAAAGAAGAAGAGGACAAAGCCATGAAGGTGGTTGCGTCTTCGCCTGCTCCTGCCAATGCAGGCACAACCAATCTCGGTGCATTGTTGAGAGCCAAGATTGATAGCAAAGCTTCTGAAGAGACAGATAATAACGAAAGCTCCAAAGAATAATAAGGGCGTATATGACAAAATCTCAACTGGTGTCCAGGCTGGCTGAACGGTTTCCACAGCTTTTGGCAAAAGATGCCGAGTTAATCGTAAAAATCATGCTCGATGCGATGGCTAACAGCCTTTCCAGGGGGGAACGCATCGAGATCCGAGGGTTTGGTAGCTTTGATCTTAATTTTCGGCCGGCGCGTGTTGGTCGAAATCCAAAATCTGGCGAGAAAGTTCAGGTGCCCGAAAAATACGTCCCGCACTTCAAGGCAGGAAAAAAAATGCGTGAATTGATCGATGCAGCGGCCAGCAATGATAAAAAATAGAAAACGAAAATCAGCAACCTATATGTTATAGCAGCGTTTCCGTTATACGGAAAATCATCGGGCAGGTGATTAGCAAAGCAAGTAAATTTATGGCCAGTAACCGATATGGATTTCATAAAAAATGATGCGTCCAATGCTCACATTATTACGTTTGACGATTTTCTTTCTACTGCTCAGCTTTGCAGTAAAAAATTCGGGGGTGGCGACCATACATTACTATCTCGGTATCGAGTGGGAATTGCCTCTGGTCGTTATTCTGTTCATCTGTTTTTTTGCTGGTAGCCTTTTCGGCTATTTCTCCTGTCTGGTGCAGAAACTTCAGAACCGGAAATAATTTTGAGTGATCCGCGCATCATTGTGGCGCTTGATTTTTCTGATCAGGCAGCAGCTCTGGAATTTGTGGCGCGGCTGGATCGGAAGCTCTGTCGTCTAAAGGTTGGAAAAGAGTTATTTACTCGTGCCGGGCCGCAATTAATTGATAAATTAATGCGGCTGGGCTTCGAAATATTTCTCGACCTGAAATTTCATGACATTCCCAATACAGCAGCTTCGGCTTGCGCAGCAGCTGCTTCGCTTGGCGTATGGATGATTAATGTTCACGCCCTTGGCGGCAGGAAAATGTTGTTGGCCTGCCGCGAATCTCTGTATCAAAAAAAGACCAAACTGATCGCGGTTACGTTATTAACCAGTCTGCAGCGTGAAGATCTGGATGAGATTGGCTTATTTGATACTCCGGAGCATATCGTGCAGCGACTTGCCATGTTAACGCAGCAGTGTGGACTCGATGGGGTAGTTTGTTCGGCGCTGGAGACTGCACAATTAAAATTATCGGGATTGGGAGAAGATTTTTTACTGGTTACACCAGGAATTAGATTGGCTGACAGCAACCAGAATGATCAGGCAAGAGTGGCAACGCCATTTCAAGCGGTACGAGATGGTGCTGATTATCTTGTAATTGGTCGGCCAATTACGCAGGCAGCTGACCCACTGGAAATGCTGGAGAGAATTAACCGGGAAATATGTTCAGGGCGCTCCTGAAAATGCTCCGCCCCTAATCAAAACTACAGATAGCCCTGGGTGCGTGTGTGGATTACGGTGCAGATTACGGTGACAGTTTACTAAATACACTAATTATGTCATATTGTCAGCATGGCTCGCTTACCTCGTATTGTAATACCCGGCTATTTGGTTCGGAAGATTGGATCGAAAAGTTAACGGCAATAAAAGTTAACGGCAATGACTGGCCGT
>JAVVEX010000113.1:0-5514 GCA_032251195.1 Nitrosomonas sp. | reverse complement strand
GAGCCAATACTGGTCGGAATGTTAGTTTTTCAGAGGTTCCTTAACACCAGCGTTCATTCAATCACTCAAACAGCAGGAAAGATAGGTGGGAGCGCTGGACGGTTACGAAAGTCCGAGATTACAAAGGCAGCGAAGTCCGTAAACCCTTACCAGATAAGGCCTGTAGCGCGGGGCGCAGGCATAAAAAAAGGTGAACTGAGATCAGTTCACCTTTTTAAATTGGTGGAGGCGGCGGGAATTGAACCCGCGTCCGCAAATCCTCTACAGACAGTTCTACATACTTAGCCTGATTATTTAGTTTGACTTGCCATACGCCAACCGGCAGGCTGATGGCAAGCGAGTTACCTACTGTTTAATATTCTGCAAAGTAACCCTGCAAAATACGATCCTCGTTAATGACTCCACTGTCTGTCGCCAGACCCGGCGTTGAGGCCCACCGGTGTGGAGTTTAGCCGGATTAAGCGGCTAAAGCGTAGTTTTCGTCGTTTGCGACTATTTTTTTTCAGTGGTTTTACGAGGTTACTGATCCTCGGTATGCCCTGCACTGCTTCGCAATCCACGTCGAAGCCGGGTCGCCCCCTGCTTTAATCTTGAAACAATAAGAACGTTGATAAATGAAATAGTTCAACGACGGATTCTACCAGATTCGGAAGCGCACAAAAAATTTACTGCCAGCTTGCTTCCGGAAAGTTTGACAATCATCATGCAGGTAAAAAATTGGTTTCAGTGCTTTTCTGGCGATTGTTCATGTGCCAGATTTTCTTTGGCAATCTCCAGTCCGTTGCCACAGTGCCAGCATAGCTGGAAGTGATATGGATTCTCTTCGTGACAATTTGGGCAGGTGAGGGTGGTTGTCTCTATTGGGGTTTGCTCGTATGTCTTGATGAGATTCTGGCCACGGTCAAAGTCCAAGTCGCGAATAACCCAAACTTCCGGGTAAGTCTGGGTGAATGGAATTTCTCCGGCACCACCTTGTGCGTAAATGTTGAATAGTCTCGCTGGAATGTAGGCATTTTCCAGTAAATCCAAAATGATATTGGCCTCGATCAAATTATCTGCTGTGTAGATTTTTTTCATGCAATCGATCGTCTGATCTCGCAGGACAAACTGAATCAGCGGTTAAATTCAAGATGCCTTGCGTTCATAAGGCATTTAAGTTTTGTCATGAATTCATCTACGGAGATGGCCATGAAACTGGTGACATCAAGAGAGCGGTCTTCAAAGATATTTTTTTCTGGACTGCGGTTGAATGCGTGTTGAATGGTTTGGTCGCGTTGATGTATCAGTGCTTCAATGTGCGGACGAAACAGAATTGCCATTGCGCTAATCCAGCGGTTGACTGGCCAGGAGGGGAAGGCGTGGTCGATTTTAAAGTAATCCAGCATGCGTATCACATGTTCACCCGGATACCAGGTTTCATCGGTTACCCAGCGGTTAACCGTGAAGAGTCCGGTAGGGTAGCCATGGGCATCCATGGCAATGGCGAAGAGGTGTGAAACCGCTGCATCACCCTGTGGCCATGGATCGGTTGTTGCAAAATTTACAGGTGATGAGCCGACGGGCATGCCAGCTGCCCGCAAGAAAGTATGAAAATGCCCGTGCTCTCCGACTTCGCCACGGTGCGAGTGATAGTAGTATTGAGCATGCGTTTGCGCGTCATAAACATCATCGGGCGGGTAATGCTCAAGCTCGTAAAAGGTATTTCCAGCGTTGAGCGTATCACGGAGCACTTCTCCCACAATATTCAGTCCGGCCTTGCGCAATACCCGGTAGCACTCAAAAATCTCTTGCCCCGCTTGATACATGGCCAGGAGTCGATCGTCAGACAATAAGGCCAGATCAGGCGCTGAAATGGTGTTCACGGCGATGTGTCCTCCTGTTTCTGGCAGATCATTTTACGTAGGCAAGGAAGATTAGGTGGTGGAACAGAGGCAGAGTCGTTTTAAAGCAAACAGGGTGCCTCTATTCGATCAAATTAATCTGGTGAAATCAGATTGCTTCATCATCCGTTGGGTTTTCTGCGATAACGACCGCTTTCATGCTGAGCCGCAGCCTGCCCTTGTCATCTGCTTCCAGCACCTTGACACGTACCGTCTGACCTTCCTTGAGGTGATCAGCAATATTTTCAACGCGCTCATTGGCAATCTGGGAGATATGCAGCAGGCCATCCTTTCCGGGGAGAACACTGACAATGGCACCAAAATCAAGCAGTTTAAGCACGACCCCGTCATAAACATTACCAACTTCGACATCTGCGGTGATATCTTCGATGCGTTTTTTGGCCTGCTCGCCACCTTCGCTGCTGACGCAGGCAATAGTGACAACGCCATCATCGGTGATGTCAATAGTAGTGCCGGTTTCTTCGGTCAACGCGCGGATGACTGAGCCGCCTTTGCCAATGACATCACGAATTTTTTCCGGGTTGATTTTGAATTTAATAATACGAGGTGCATGGACGGAAATACTTTCCCGTGTCTGTGGAAGTGATTCCTTCATAATTTGAAGGATATGCAAACGTCCTTCCTTTGCCTGAAGCAGAGCAACCTGCATGATTTCACGGGTGATTCCCTGAATTTTGATATCCATTTGCAGGGCAGTGATACCGTTTTCGGTACCAGCAACCTTGAAATCCATGTCTCCCAGATGATCTTCGTCGCCCAAAATATCGGTCAGGACGGCAAAACGGTTACCTTCCTTGATCAATCCCATGGCAATACCGGCTACATGCGCTTTTAACGGCACGCCCGCATCCATGAGTGACAGGCAGCCGCCACAGACGGAAGCCATGGAACTTGAACCATTTGATTCTGTGACTTCAGAAACAACGCGCATGGAATAACCAAAGTCATCCGCTGATGGCAATACCGCCACCAGTGCGCGTTTTGCCAGGCGACCATGACCAATCTCACGCCGTTTGGGGGTTCCTACCCGTCCGGTTTCTCCGGTCGCGTAAGGCGGCATGTTGTAGTGCAGCATGAAGCGTTCACTATAATCGCCTTGCAGGGCATCGATTCTTTGTTCGTCACGAGTGGTGCCCAAGGTGGTCACTACCAGCGCCTGCGTTTCGCCGCGTGTAAACAGGGCTGATCCGTGGGTGCGCGGCAGCACGCTATGACGAATTGCAATGGGGCGAACTGTGCGGGTACCACGGCCATCAATTCTGGATTCGCCATCCAGAATACTGTTACGAACAATCTTGGATTCAAGCTCGAAACCAATCTCGCGCACGGCTTGTTTATCTGGCCCATCTTCAGTATCAACACCAACCTGGCTGAAAACGCGTTCCCATATTTCGTTGATAGCCTCGGTTCTGACGGATTTTTCTTTTACCTGAAAAGCGTTACGTAAGTCCGCCTCGGCAAGCTGGGCAATTTTTTCTGCCAGCGCATGATTTTTTTCCGCTGGTTGCCAGTCCCAGGCCGTAACGCCTGCCTCATCAGCCAGCGCGTTAATCGCGTCGATTACCGTCTGCATCTGCTCGTGGCCATACATTACCGCCCCCAGCATGATCTCTTCAGAAAGCTCACTGGCCTCGGATTCGACCATCAGCACGGCCTGCTGCGTACCGGCAACAACCAGATTGAGCTGCGTTTCATTGAGTTGACTGGTTGTGGGATTTAATACGTAGCTGTTATCGATGTAGCCAACTCTCGCTGCGCCAATCGGCCCATTGAAGGGAATGCCGGAGAGAACCAGCGCGGCAGAGGCGCCGATCAGGGCCGGAATATCTGCATCTATTTCAGGGTCGGACGACATGACCGTGACAATAACTTGAACTTCATTGTAAAAACCATCCGGGAAAAGCGGGCGTATCGGCCGGTCTATCAAACGGCAGGTCAACGTTTCTTTCTCGGACGGGCGCCCCTCGCGTTTGAAGAAACTGCCCGGAATACGGCCAGCAGAATAAAACTTTTCCTGATAATCGACAGTCAGCGGGAAAAAGTCTTGACCTGGCTTGGTCTGCTTTTTTCCGACCACGGTGACCAACACGACTGTATCATCCATGGAAACCATAACCGCGCCATGCGCCTGTTTCGCAATTTCACCGGTTTCAAGGGTAAGCGTATGATTACCATAAGTAATACTTTTTTTTATCGATTCCAATTAATAATCCTTCTTTTGATCAATATATTTTTGAAAGTTGCAGCGAAACCCTGCGTCAGGGACGGCGCAGGGTTATAACATCAATGTGTATTAATGTTTTTTTAGTTGCCTGCTGTTGCAAGGCAACTTTTGATGATTTGCCCGAAAGCATTGTTCTCAATTGCCGCCAGAAATGGGAGGTTGATATCTATTTTCTTAACCCGAGCCTTTCAATCACGGTCTGATAGCTGCTGTTATTTTTTGATTTCAGATAATCGAGCAATTTACGCCGCTGGCTGACCATGCGCAGTAATCCGCGACGGGAGTGATGATCCTTGACATGCTCCTTGAAGTGAGCAATCAGGCTGTTAATGCGATTTGTGAGAAGCGCTACTTGCACTTCCGGCGAGCCTGTATCGCCTGTTACTCTTTGGTAATTTTGCACAATTTGTGCTTTTTGTTCGGGTGTTACTGCCATTTGGCTTCTCCTGCTCGATGCTTTAATTAGATGAGTTTAATGGAATCTACACAATTCATTGCCTGCGGATTTTACTCTTTAATAAAACGCTTGTCCAAATCAAATCAAGACATTGTAGAAAACAAATTGTTGTTAGCCTCAAACAGAATGTTGTCTGATAATCGGATCGAGGAAGAAAAATGCCCTGTTATGCGGTAGCATTGCTTTGTTTTCACGCTGCGATGCGCCCATACCCCTATTGTCGCCCGACCACTTTGCCCGGCTATGGTTCGGTCAAGTTGCACCGCGCCGTTACTAAACCACAGGAACCCCGCATGGCCAACGGCAAAAACAAGAACAATGGCCTGTCTGCCGACAAGGCAGGCGGCAACCTCGGCTTCGAAGCAGAGCTCTTCAAGACTGCCGACAAGCTGCGCGGCAACATGGAGCCCAGCGACTACAAGCATGTGGCTCTCGGCCTGATCTTCCTGAAATACATCTCCGATGCCTTCGAGGCCCGGCACACTACGCTCCTGAACGAAGACCCGCATGTAGCCGAAGACCGGGACGAATACCTGGCCGACAACGTGTTCTGGGTGCCCAAGGACGCGCGCTGGTCGCACCTCAAGGCCAATGCCAAGCGCCCCGAAATAGGCACCTTCATCGACGACGCCATGCGCGCCATCGAGAAGGACAATGAATCCCTCAAGGGCGTGCTGCCCAAGGACTACGCCCGCCCGGCGCTGAACAAGGTGATGCTGGGCGAGCTGATCGACCTGATCTCCGGCATCGCCATGAACGAGGGCGGCGACAAGTCGAAAGATGTGCTCGGCCGCGTCTACGAATACTTCCTCAGCCAGTTCGCCGGCGCCGAAGGCAAGCGCGGCGGCGAGTTCTACACTCCGCGCTCGGTGGTACAGGTGCTGGTGCAGATGCTGGAACCCTACCAGGGCCGCGTCTACGATCCCTGCTGC
>JAVVEX010000112.1:0-5621 GCA_032251195.1 Nitrosomonas sp. | reverse complement strand
TTCATGGTGCGCCCCTCTTTTTACATACCGATACACATTGGACGCTCAATTCAACAATTAATTGCGACATAGCCTTTCATTATTGCCGGAAACCCTACCGCGCCTGAAGGCGTCACGACAAATTCACCGAAGTTCTGTGCGGGACGGGCTGCATCGAACAACACATTGGGCGGAAATCCGTTGACTGGCTCATTCTCTCGCACAATAGCGCGCAACTGACCCGGCAGGCCAGCCCACACCGCACTGGTATTGTTTTCGGTCGAACCAAGGCTAATATCAGCCTCGCCGGAGAAAGCAATATGCCCGGAGGCACCAATGACCGGGTTGGAATCTATGCTCCGGTAAACAAATCCCTCGGGAAAATCGGGGGCGGGTTGCCCGATATCGGCGATCATCCTGACCGCTGCATGGGATTGAGCAGATAACATGATTACCAGCATTACAGCTAAAAACCGGTTTGTCACTCGAAATATATTTTTCATGATTTGCCTTTTTTTATGCCCTTTCAGGCGGATTCAACTTTGAAGCGCAACTTTTGCAAGTGCATTCAGGTGACGAGCTTGCGTTAATACCGGAGCCACTGAAATGATCAAGCAACAGGAGCGCAGATGAAGCAATACAAGCAGCTTACCAGCGGGCTACGATACCAGATTTACAAACTGAATCAAGCCGAGATCGCCTTGGGAGTCGTTCATTCAATGACACAAACAGCAGGAAAGATAGGCGGCAGTAATTTGACAGAGCAGAATTGCAGAAGACAGCTCAAGCTGTCCGCAATCTATCGGCAGCAGGGGATATAATTGGCCTATGGGTATCTCCAAAATTCCATATTTCATTACAATACGTCGCTACCCGTAAATAATATTTCCTTGCATATCAATCATTGCTGCATCAATATTTTTTATTCTTGCCTCGTTTTGTTTGAAACGATGAACTTTTAGAGGCGCCCTTATTGCTGTACGGGTGAAATTGGCGGCTAAGCTCTTGCAGTACAAGGCGAGCCGCCAATGACCCATCTTCCTGTTTTATTAAATGAGGACTCATATGGCCACGATTGAATCCATTCTGCATGAAAAACGTGTGTTCCCCCCCAGTGACGAGTTTGTCCGGCATGCCAATATTGCCGGCATGGACGCTTACCAGGCGTTATGCAATGAAGCGCAGCAGGATTATCCAGCGTTCTGGGCAAAACTGGCGCGGCACCACATCGATTGGCATACTCCATTCACGCGCGTGCTGGATGAAACTAACGCGCCATTCTACAAATGGTTCGACGATGGCCAGCTCAATGTATCGTGGAATTGTCTGGACCGGCATCTTGCTACCCATGCAGATAAAACCGCAATCATTTTTGAATCCGATACCGGCGAGGTCACGCGCTGCAGCTACCGTGAGTTGCACACGCAGGTTTGTCGTTTTGCCAATGGATTGAAGTCGCTTGGCGTGCAGCCAGGAGATCGCGTGCTGATTTACATGCCGATGCGTATCGAGGCGGTGGTGGCAATGCAGGCGTGCGTGCGCATTGGTGCGATTCATTCAGTGGTTTTCGGTGGTTTTTCGGCAAAAAGTGTGCATGAGCGCACGATTGACGCAGGTGCCTGCGTCATCATCACAGCAGACGAGCAAACACGTGGTGGCAAGCAGCATGCACTGAAAGCAACAGTTGATGAGGCGCTCGCGATGGGTGGCGCTGATTGTGTGCATACCGTCGTTGTTTATCGCCATACGGGGGTGACGATTGCATGGGATACCTCTCGCGACCGCTGGTGGCACGAGCTGACCGAGAATCAACCTGCCGAATGCGACCCCGTGTGGGTCAGCGCCGAACATCCCTTGTTTACCCTGTATACCTCGGGCTCGACCGGCAAGCCCAAAGGCGTGCAGCACTCTTCTGCGGGTTATCTGCTGGGTGCAATGGTCAGTATGCAATGGATTTTTGATTTCAAGCCAAACGATGTATTCTGGTGCACAGCCGATGTCGGCTGGATTACCGGTCATACCTATGTTGCTTATGGTCCGCTGGCGATGGGCGGGACACAGGTTATCTTCGAGGGCGTGCCCACCTACCCCGATGCGGGGCGTTTCTGGAAAATCATCCAGAATCACCACGTTTCGGTTTTTTATACCGCGCCAACCGCGATTCGTTCGCTGATCAAGCTGGGGGCGGATTTACCTACGCAGTATGATCTGTCATCCCTGCGATTGCTGGGTTCGGTCGGTGAACCAATCAACCCGGAGGCATGGATGTGGTATTACACGGTAGTGGGTCAGTCGCGCTGCCCGATCGTCGATACCTGGTGGCAAACCGAGACGGGCAGTCACATGATTGCGCCAACACCGGGGGCGATTGCGCTCAAACCGGGTTCCTGCACATTTCCGTTACCCGGCATCGATGCTGCCGTGGTCGATGAAACGGGTCATGCCGTTCCGCCCGGGCAAGGTGGTTTTCTGGTGATCAAGCGCCCTTTCCCCTCGCAACTGCGCACTTTATGGAATGACCCGGATCGCTTCAAACAAACTTATTTCCCACAGGATATTGCCGGTGGTCGCTACTACCTCGCGGGGGATTCCGCACAACGCGACAATGATGGCTATTTCTGGATTATGGGGCGCACTGATGATGTGCTGAATGTTTCCGGTCACAGATTGGGCACGATGGAGATCGAATCGGCACTGGTTGCCAATCCTCTGGTGGCAGAAGCCGCCGTTGTCGGCAAACCCCATGAAATCAAGGGAGAAGCAATCGTCGCATTCGTGGTGCTGAAGGGCAGTCGGCCTCAGGGAGCGCAAGCTGCCGAGATTACAGCCACGCTGCGTGATTGGGTTGCCAGGGAAATTGGCCCGATTGCCCGTCCCGATGAAATTCGTTTTGGCGACAATCTGCCGAAAACCCGCTCCGGAAAAATCATGCGGCGGTTGCTGCGTGCTTTGGCCAGAGGGGAGCGCATTACTCAGGACACCTCCACGCTGGAAAATCCAGCCATACTCGAACAACTCAGTCAGCCAACACGCTAAAAAATGATGCCAACCGATTTTCAGGCTGTTCCTGCCGTGACTGATTACGCAACAGGTATCAGCGTGATCGATGCCCAATATCATCGTCCGGGAAGAGCCGCAATTCACTTGGTAGTCGAGAATGGCGTGGCAGCACTGATCGATACCGGCACGCGCTTTTCTGTTCCAGGCGTGATGGCAGTGCTCGCACAGAAAAATATTGCGCCCGAACAGGTTGCCTATGTCTTTCTGACGCATATTCATCTTGACCATGCCGGTGGCGCAAGTGAATTCATGCGCCAGCTACCGAATGCGCAACTGGTGGTGCATCCACGTGGCGCAGCGCACATGATCAACCAGGTAAAGCTGGTTGCGGGCGTAATGGCGGTTTATGGTGAAGCAGCATTCCGGCGGATGTATGGTGAAATCGAACCCATTGCTGCTGAACGTGTCGTTGAGGCTCCGGACGAGACAATCATTGAGCTTGATGGCCGACCACTGCTGTTGCTCGATACGCCTGGACATGCGCGGCATCATTACTGCATTCATGATGCACGCAGCGAATCCATTTTTAGCGGCGATACCTTTGGGGTGTCTTACCGTGAATTTGATGTCAGCGGGCTGGAATTTGTTTTTCCCACAACCTCACCGGTACAATTCGATCCACAGGCTGCGCATGCCTCGATCGACCGACTGATGGCACTGCAACCCCGTCAGGCGTTTCTCACACACTTTGGCAGAATTGAGCATCTGGAACATCATGCCACGCAACTGCATGAACTGATTGACGCTTTCGTCAGGATTGCCCGTGAAGCATCAGCGCACAGTGAACGACATGCCGGCATGGTCGCGGCATTAAATACGTTACTGTTGCAGAAGCTGGCTGTGCATGGTTGTACGCTGTCAACCGCTACAATCACATCCTTACTACAAACTGATATTGAACTGAATGCGCAAGGGCTGGCAATCTGGCTGGATCATGCCACTGCGAAAACATCATAAGCAAGCGGTTGTTTTGATTCGTTCGGCAGGTAACTCAACGGAGTAATACCGAATGCAGTGGATAATTTGGCTGGCAATAATCAGTTTGACTGCAGGCTGGCTGATACTCTCGCTGTTGCTGTTTATCTTTCAGTCCAGCTTGATCTATTTTCCGGACAAGGTGGTTCATTCAACCCCGGCAGCCTGGGGTCTCTCCCACGAGGATGTCACACTCGTCACAACCGATGGAACAACGCTCCATGGCTGGTGGCTACCGCACCCCTATCCGCGTGCAAGCCTGCTCTTTCTGCATGGCAATGGCGGCAACATTGCTTATCGGTTGCAGAAATTGCAGCTATTCCATCAACTCGGCCTATCCATCCTGATCATTGATTACCAGGGTTATGGGCGCAGTGAAGGAAATCCGGATGAACAGGGCACTTATCTCAATGCCAGAGCGGCATGGGATTTTCTGATCCAGAAAAAAGGAACCGCAACTGAAAAAATCATTATCTATGGAGAATCACTGGGAGGCGCAATCGCTGCCTGGCTTACCAATCAGGTGCAAGCGGGCGCATTGATCGTGGAATCGAGCTTCACTTCCATCCGGGATATGGGTAAATATTACTATCCATTTCTGCCTGTCGATACCATTACCCGCATCCATTACCCTACCCGTGACTATCTGCAAACAGTCACGCAGCCCGTGCTGATCATTCACAGCCCAACCGACGAAATCGTGCCCTATCAGATGGGACGGCAACTGTTCGAACTGGCCAATCCACCAAAAACTTTCCTCGAAATTCAGGGAACTCATAACGAGGGATTTCTCCAGAGCGGTGCAATTTATACCGATGGATTGAATCGATTCATCGGTCAATATTTCAAACGTGAAGCTACTTCCATTGAGTTTCCATGAACATTCTTGGGCTGTGCTGCGTCATGGCATGGGAAATTCGCGCACCGTATCGCGCCTTAAGTTGTCGTGTTGGGGTTCGTTCCTCACCCCAACCTACGCTTCCGGGTTGGAGCGATTGTGGAAACCCGGTAATTTCCGTCAATGCGCGCGCCTACCGATAAAATATAAAATCCCAGTCAAAAAAAGCGGCAGAACCGGCGGTTCGATCACCTCGGTGGCACTGATCGCCACGTTGAATGCCGCTCCACCAAAAATGGCAACATCCGCTTTGGTGGACGCTGGATTGTGATAGCCAAGCTGGACAACGCGAAGGCTGTGCATGACCAATTCCAGTCCGGTTACGGCCAGAATGGTGCGTCCTTGGTGATACAAGTCAAAAATGCCAATGTCGGCGTCATCCACATAAAACTGTGCATAGCCGTCGTTATGATCACCGTTCATGATAAAAGCAACGCTATTACTAATGACAGAAAAAGTCGTCGTCGCTTCGCTGGTCCCCGGTATTCCTGCCTTCGAGTCATCCAGAAGCCATAGTTCCTGTTTGCCATACCCGCCTCGTGGCCCCACCCCCGTGGCCGCCCAGTCTATACCGCTCTTACCCGCATTCCTGAAGTTGAGTACAGGACTTCCAAAAATCCATTCGGGATTACCCGAGCTATGATCATTTCTGGTGTATGACAAGGGAGAAGGAAGCGGTGTAACCTGTTGGTAAAGATCTCGGCAGATC
>JAVVEX010000111.1:0-5663 GCA_032251195.1 Nitrosomonas sp. | reverse complement strand
CATGGCGAATGCCGGCTTACCCGGCACCAGCGGTTTCGTAGGAGAGTTCATGGTGATCATGGGTGCGATTGAAGTCAATTTCTGGTATGCCTTCTTTGCTGCGTTAACCCTGATTCTGGGTGCTTCTTACACCCTGTGGATGTATAAAAGGGTTATTTTTGGTGCCGTTGCTAACGCCAAGGTAGAAAGTCTTAAAGATATAGGAGGCCGAGAATTGTCAATTCTCTCTATTCTTGCGATAGCTGTGCTGTGGTTGGGATTGTATCCTGCGCCTTTGACCGAGGTAATGCATGCCAGTATCGATAATTTACTGGAGCATGTGTCTCGCAGCAAGCTCTAAACAATCTTATTGCAATATTCACTGGGTCACAAAGATGAATTTCAATTCTTTCCCATTAGAAAACTAAGGATATTTAATGGATTTTCAATCGCCTGACTTTGCACCCGCAAATCCGGAAATCTTTTTGCTGATAATGATCTGCGTGGTGATGCTCACTGGCTTGTTCGAGGGTGTCAAAAACCGTCAAATGACTTTTTTTCTGTCACTGCTGGCATTGGCAGGAAGCGCGCTGATCACATTCATGGATTTTTCAGTGACGGCAGTCACCACTTTCTCAGGCATGTTCATAGACGATACATTGTCAGATACACTTAAGCTGATGATATATCCAACGGTCGCGCTGGTATTGATCTACTCACGCAGCTATCTTGGTGCAAGAGGCCTGATGCGAGGTGAATTTTTCAGCCTCGCGCTATTTGCGACATTGGGAATGATGGTGATGGTATCAGCCAGCCATCTTATTACGCTCTACCTTGGACTGGAGCTTCTGTCATTATCGTTATATGCAATGGTCTCGCTGCAACGAGATTCCGTTATCGCAACGGAAGCAGCCATGAAATTTTTTGTATTGGGTTCACTTGCTTCTGGATTTTTACTGTACGGAATGTCAATGCTGTATGGCGCAACGGGTAGTCTGCATATCGCAGAACTGGCTGGTGTTATTCGGTCTGGCGTTTCCGATCATGCTGTTTTGGTGGTGGGATTGGTATTTATCGTCGCGGGCATCAGCTTCAAGTTAAGTGCAGTACCTTTTCATATGTGGGCGCCGGACGTTTATCAGGGCGCACCAACGGCCGTTACGCTGTTTATTGGTTCGGCGCCTAAACTGGCCGCATTCGGGTTTATCATGCGATTGCTTGTGGAGGGACTGGGCGATATGGTGGCAGACTGGCAGGGTATGCTGGTATTGCTGGCCGTGGCATCGATGGCAGTGGGTAATATTGCAGCTATTGCACAAACCAATATCAAGCGTATGCTGGCGTATTCAACCATTTCTCATATGGGTTTCGTACTGCTTGGTTTTGTGGCTGCGAGCACGGATGGCTACAGCGCTTCCATGTTTTATGTGATTGCTTACGTGTTAATGACGCTCGTGGCTTTTGGCACCATCATGTTGCTGTCCCGAGAAGGATTTGAAGCCGATGCGCTCAGTGACTTCAAAGGGTTGAATCAGCGTAATCCCTGGCTTGCTCTGATCATGATGTTTGTGATGCTATCCATGGCGGGGATTCCGCCAATGATTGGTTTCTACGCAAAACTAGCCGTGTTGCAGGCAGCGCTGGCTGCTGGTTATCTGTGGGTGGTGGTCGCGGCAGTAATGCTATCCTTGATAGGCGCGTTTTACTATTTGCGGATTATTAAATTCATGTATTTTGATGAAGCAGACAGCACGCATCCAATCAAATTCGCCCCAGAAGTACGTTTGCTGATCAGCATAAACGGCTTGGCTGTCATCTTGCTGGGAATGTTTCCGCAAACACTGATGGAATTTAGCTTGAGTGCAATACTGCCCGTCCAGTAACCGGAAAAATTCCCAGGCTATCTGTATCTGATTATTGCGGTTTATGGTAATCGATGCGGTAGATCACGCCTGCGAGATCATCAGACACCAGCATGGCGCCATCTGGCATTATCAGTAAATCGACTGGTCGGCCCCAGGCTTCGTTGTCCTGACTTAGCCAGCCACTGGCAAAAATTTGTTTATTGATCGCCTGGCCGTCTTTGATCTGCAATGATTCGATTTGATAGCCGGTCTTCTCGCGCCGGTTCCATGAGCCATACTCCGCTACAAAGATCTGCTGGTGATATTGCTCTGGGAACAGGTTGCCAGTATAAAACCGTACTCCCATTGGCCTGACGTGCGGATCCAGATCCAGTGCCGGTGCGGTGAATTTTTCGCAGCCACGTTTTGCGCCAAATTTTGGGTCGAGTACAATACTGCCATGACAGTAAGGGAAACCAAAGTGCATGGCTTTCTGTGGCGCATGATTGAGTTCATCGGGCGGAAGATTATCTCCCATCCAATTACGACTTATATCTGAAAACCATAGTGTTTTACTGATAGGGTGCCAGTCGAAACCCACTGAATGACGCACACCGCGCGCGAATATTTCCAGATTACTTCCATCAGGCAGCATACTGGCAATCAGTGCAAACTGATCAGGGGCAGTTTCACATACATTGCAGGGCGCTATAACAGACAGATAAAGTCTGCCATCCGGACCTGCGGCAAAATATCCTGGACCATGCTTGTTTTTATCAAACAATGTAACCGGGATCTGCTCTGGATCAGTGGGACTCTCCAGATTCTGTTCGATATCAGAAAAACGCAGGACGTGTCCGGGTGCCGACACATAAAGTGCCCCGTCTAAAAATGTGACGCCCGTGGGTTCTTTCAGCTTGTCTGCAATAACACGAACCCGTCGTTCACCGTTATTTTGCGTAACGGCGTAGACTTTTCCTGCTGATCGGGAGCCGACAAAAACGGTGCCGTTGTCGCCCAATGTCATAGTACGTGCATCTGCTGCTTGTGCCCAGACGCTGATCGTAAAACCAGGAGGTAAATTAATCTTTTCAAGCGGTAGCGAAGCGGTTTGGGCATAAACGTGGAATGTAAGTGCTTGCAGCAGAAGACAATAAAAAAACAACCAAGTATATTTCATAAGATAATCAGTAAATGTGAGAAAAACATCTGTGGTGTACAGAACAAATGGCTTGATTTTGTATGATTTACCCCCACAATCTTAACTTATTTTAAAAGGAGAAAAACATGCAGGTTGCAGAAAATGTTGAGCATATGAGTTTTCAGGCGGAGGCCAGCCAACTGTTAAAACTGATGATTCATTCCTTATACAGCAATAAGGAAATATTTTTACGGGAACTGATTTCCAATGCATCCGACGCCGCTGACAAGTTGAGATTCGAGGGATTGTCCGATGCGGCTTTATACGAGAACGATCCTGACCTGAAAATCCGGGTGGCTTTTGATAAGGAGGCACGCACGCTGACGGTTACTGATAACGGGATTGGCATGTCAAGGCAAGAGGTGATCGATAATATTGGTACGATTGCCAAGTCAGGTACACGTGAATTCTTGAATTCACTGACCGGTGATCAGGCCAAGGATACGCATCTAATCGGGCAGTTTGGCGTCGGATTTTATTCCGGATTTATTGTGGCCGACAAGGTGACTTTGACGACTCGGCGGGCAGGGTTGACGCATGAGCACGGGGTTCGCTGGGAATCTACCGGCGAAGGTGAGTTTACACTGGAGACTATTGAAAAAGACAGCCGTGGCACTGAGATCGTGCTGCATTTGCGGGAAGATGAAACCGATTTTCTGGATGGTTTTAAACTTCGTTCGATTGTTCGTCGCTATTCGGATCACATCACGCTGCCCATTTTAATAAAAAAGGAAGTATGGGACGATGAAAGCAAGACCTATAAGCTGAGCGAGGAAGAGGAGATAATCAATCAGGCAAATGCAATCTGGACGCGACCCAAAAGTGAGATCACGCAGGAACAATACGACGAATTCTATAAACATGTGGCACATGACTTTGAGCCGCCGTTAGCCCATGTACATGCCAGGGTTGAAGGAAAACAGGAATATACCCAGTTGTTGTATATCCCTGCGCGTGCGCCATTTGATTTATTTGATCGTGAGCATCGTCATGGGCTTAAGTTATATGTCAAACGTGTTTTTATCCTGGATGATGCGGAGAAATTGCTTCCGGCCTATCTCCGCTTTGTCCGTGGCATCATTGACTCAAATGATCTGCCGCTGAATGTTTCTCGCGAAATTCTTCAGGAATCCAGGGATATCGATAATATCCGTGCCGGATGTGTTAAAAAAGTGCTTGGTTTGATCGAATCTCTGGCAACCAGCGAAGAAGCGGCCGCGCAGGAAAAATTTAAAACGTTCTGGCGTGAATTCGGGCAGGTTCTGAAAGAGGGGATTGCTGAGGATGCCGCCAACCGTGAACGCATTGCCAAACTGCTCAGATTTGTTTCAACTGTCGATCAACATGAGGAGCAAAATGTTTCGCTGGATAATTATATCTCCCGCATGAAACCCGAACAAGAGAAGATCTACTACATTACAGCAGATGGATTGAAAGCGGCCCAAACCAGCCCTCACCTAGAGATTTTTCGCAAAAAGGGAATCGAGGTATTATTGTTGTGTGATCGTATCGACGAGTGGCTGGTAGCGAATCTACATGAATATGCTGGCAAATCACTGCAATCTGTAGCCAAGGGCGATCTTGATCTGGGTAAGCTGGAAGATGAAGAAGAGAAAAAAATAAAAGAGAAAGAAACCGACGAATTTCAGGAATTGGCTGCAAAAATGAAAGACGTTTTGGCAGACCAGGTCAAAGATGTTCGGATTACTTTCCGCCTGACCGAGTCCCCAGCCTGCCTGGTGGCAGATACGCATGATATGAGTGGCAATCTTGAACGACTGCTCAAATCCGCTGGACAGAAAGTGCCTGATACCAAACCCTTTCTGGAAATCAATCCACACCACCCCATGGTTCAACGCCTGAAATATGAAGAAGCCAGATTTTCTGACTGGAGCAGAATCTTGTTCGATCAGGCGCTATTGGCAGAAGGTGGCCAGCTTGAAGACCCTGCTGGCTTTGTTAAACGGCTGAATGATCTGTTATTGCAGAATGTGTTAAGCGGTAAATAGTAATAAACAATCTACCTACATGATTTTTGGAGATCGCCGATAAATCCGGGGTTTAACTCGACATCAGTAGAAGGGAAAACTCGCGCGGTTTACGCCCTGCAGATACGAGTAGTTTGGGCGACTGCAGGGCGCAGACCGATAAAAGAGTTTTAACGCCTTATTTGGTGTCCGATTTCTCTGGAAGACTTGGTGATGCGCGCAATCAGGCCATTCCAGAGGCAGTCACTGGCAATCGCAACAAGCTGACTATCGCGCCTTTATTTCGCAACCTTAAACGGGCGCGGTGAGGCGTGGACAACTTATGGTAGCAGAAACGTACTGTGTGATGCTGAGCGAGGCGAGATGCCTGATTACTTGATAGAAACTGCTAGCGAAAATGACTGGTTTTCGGCAGATCGCATGAGCTGCCCGACAAAAATTTTGTAGGTTTTCTTGTCAGTTGTAAAACTATATTTATCTCGGGCGTCGACAACACCTTTGATTGAAAATATGACGTTATTACCCGTTATAGTTATATCTGCTGCTTGTCCTGCGCGAGTACTGATCGTTATATTTTTTGGCTATGTCGCAATTAATTGTTGAATTGAGCGTCCAATGTGTATCGGTATGTAAAAAGAGGGGCGCACCATG
>JAVVEX010000110.1:0-5723 GCA_032251195.1 Nitrosomonas sp. | reverse complement strand
TCAAAAACAGGTAGCCGCTTGATTCTCCATACACCAGATTTGACTATAGCTCCCGGAATCATTGGGTAAATGGAATTCGGTTTTTAAACGCTTCTCGCGTTGGTGTAAACATGAAATTTGGAAGTCTCTGCATGCGGGCTGCAGTCAATATCCGGATGTACAACAAGTACTGATTGATAGCACGATTACCCGAGCACATGCCTGTGCTGCTGGAGCGGTGGGCAGTTCGGCTGAGGCAGAAGCCCTGGGCCGCTTCCAGGTCGCTGATCTGGCGTTGGCTGCCGGATTCCAGTACCCCCGGGCCTGTTGCCAGGCCATGGGTCCGGAGTATTTGTTGGCCTTCCATGGGTAATCAGGCCAGTCTTGCACCTGCTGGCGTACCTGTTCCTGATCCCGGAATTTCGCTCCCTGTTTCATCCAGGGGAGACAGGGATTTCAGATAAAATATCCTTTTCCCTTATTGGCAGGGTGCGCGCAATACAGCCTCTTCACTTGAACATGGGGAGAAAAAGTGATCGGAAGCGCCTTGCAACCCCTTTGAGTTTATAAGGAATTTTCGTCGATCTATTATTATTCGGATTTGCGGGTATGTCGTACGTAAACTTTTTTTCCAATTCACTGGCCCTTCCGCCAATAAAAGAGCAACTCCCGGCAACGCCTACGGAGGGATATTTTTCTGCCAGATAGCGCAGTCCTGCATGGTATCTTTCCGTCACTTTTCCATATGAGTAGTGCTGAAATCTAAGCGGAAATATTTTTACCTCGATTCCATGCCTTTCCTGGGCGTTGATGGAAAAATCTTCTGCATACAAGTCAAATGTCAAGTTCTCATCAAAGCGAAGGAGTGTATGGTTGGCGAGCAGTGATGTATGAATCAAAATACTCTGGCAATCGAGGGTTTGCACTTTGACTGTATCGAGTACCACATTTCCAACATCAAGTGGACCAGAACCATCCTTCCTGCTGCAGATATGCTTTCCGTACCCAACAGGTACATCATGTTCAAAATTTATACCGAAGGTGCCATAAACGATCTCCGGATCCAGGTTGTTGATTATGAACAAGTCGCATTTGATTTCGAAATCCTCGTGAACAAAGAAAAGCCAATAATCACCATTGATATGATTTTTAATAACTTCGTTATAAATGGTAGGCAAACCGCGATTGAGCTGCCGGTTATCGATGCCGATTAAATCATAGTCATTGACATTGGCATTCGATGTGAAAAACCTGTTGTACATTTCCGGGGTAATGAAAACGGTTACCAATTTTATGTCGTGCATACATCAAGCTCTCAGATTAAGTACAGGATGTGTATAACTGTTACCAATCATCATTGCGTGTCTCAGTTGTCCAAATTGAACAACATCCTCTTCAGAAGCGTAGTCTCGTAATGATTCAAATAATGCCCTGAAATCATCCGCATGAATGAAATTCAGGGAATCAATATTTCGCTTCTTAATCAGGCGTGCGAAATCAAGTATACCTTTCTGGATTTCCGCAGAAACAAGTTGCCTTTTTTGCTCATGTTCACTATTTGCTCCGGTCACTGGAACAAAATTCCCATTAACACGATCAATACGGACTACGCCATTTTGGGGGGACGAAGTTATCAGCTCGATCAAATTAAAATACTCAAGAAACTGCGAATGATCTCCCTCAAACAGGAAGCCGGTCTTGTTTTGCTTGTGCGCTACGCCGTCATTGACACCGAGATAAATTCCATGCAGATTTTTCTTGGGGTTATTCCAAAGCGCCAGCAATTTTACAAGAGAGTTTTGTATGCTTCCTCCCCAGCCCACATCGACAATAACGATATCATCCTGGTCAAAGCAGCTCATCTCCGAGAGATACTCAAAAAGTATGTCACGCTCCGCAACGACCTTTTCCATGATTGACTGCTTGTGTCGTAAAATGCAAGCATGTATGTCTCGTTCAGCCCACTTTGATGGATCCGGACCGATGTTTTTCAGATCCGCTTTCAGATTATCCAGATCGGTATAGCCGAATCGTTCCAAAATATCTTCCGCACTCGTATTACCCAGTGGCCCAATGAATTGTTTAAGTGCTTCCTCATCATCCGCATGTGTCAGGCTTTGGAGCGAAGGGAAAAGCATACAGCGGCGAGAGGCCATTAAATACACGGCTTGGACGTCATCATAAAGCAATTGGTATACCTGACTCATGATGTCGCCATCGCGCGCGAGAAAGTAGATTTTATCGCACGATAATTTGCGGCTCGCAAGCTGTTCATGGATAAAACCGCAGAAAGCAGATATCAGCGCGCCACCGTACAAGAAGCCAAATTGTCTCCAATAATCAGGTTGCTGATCGTGAAAACCTGATTTCCAGTAACGGAACGTGGCGAGCAAGAAAGACAGACCGAGACTGTGCTTCGAATTGAGAAATTCTATTTTGGAATACAGAAATGAGTCTTGCCGATAATATACGTCGTGCTCCATAAAATGGAATGCGTCAAATCCATGGGCTTGTGGCTGTGAAAAATCGGAAATACGATTGTCTCCAATGTGAATTGTAGAACCGATACTTTCAGGAATATTCTTTTTCAACCATTCGAATCGGCTGCCATCACCCTTCAATAGATCATCTTCCGATGAAACATGCACGCCTTCATAAGTGCAAAACCCATTCTCATTCAGAATCCTGGAGACGGTTTCTTTATCCAGATACATATCTGAAACGAAATATATTTTCTTTCCGGCGTCCAGTAGTTTTAAATAAAAATTATAGACTTCCGGGTGAGCCACGCAGAATTTAAGCTCTGCTGAAATTTCTTCCTCAATTGAGTCACTGGGCAAGTTGTTATAAATCTCAAGGATGCTGATTTCTTTGCGATCCTTATACTGCTTTCGAGTTTCTGCTTCCTGCTGGATTCGTTGCACATGAAAATCGGAATTTTTTGTCTTGAACGAGATATATTCAAACAAATCAGTCGGTTTTTTAAAAAACCGAATAATTGCAGTATCAAATACATCAAGAAAGAAATAGTCGTATTTCGTGATGTCAATGGTTGAAAGCGGCAGGTGGTTGTGTTTTTCTAATCTCGCTGCTGGTTTGGTCTTTAATCTGGGAGTAATTATCTCGTGGTTTTTGTGAAGTGCTCTCAAACGCCGCCTTATTCCGTTTAGACCCTCGTTACGTAAGATGCTGAAAGTATGTTGCAAGAGTTTATAACCTGATTCGCGGCGATAGTATTGAAGGGCTAAATAGGAAACGGGCTTTCCGTATTGCAAAATTTTTCGTGTTGTTTGACTAAAAAAACGAATAGGCGCTGTCAGCTTCCAACTTCTTGAATCGAAAATTTCCGCAATAGAGGATCTCAGTTGCATAATCTGCTCATTGCGTTCGGACACCGTTTGGTTAAGGGTTTGGTTAAGCATGGCGATGCGCTTTTCGTTTTCGGAATGGACGGAACTTCCCAATTGTTGCTGCAGCAGGATGAGTTGCTGGTGAAAATCCGCCACGAGATGATCAAAATCATCTGCTGTCCATCTGCGCCACCACTTTTTCCATACCTGCAAACGAAATTGTCGCTGTAGCGGCAAATTATGCGTCAAAGGCTGCGACATGCCCGAGCTACCGAGCTGTACACGATAGGCGGCACTTACCTTTTCTGAGTGAACAAAATCAGTTTTCCGGGCAACTTGAAGCCAGAAATCCCAATCTTCATAGCTATCAAGATTTTCATCGAACCTGCAACCCTGCTCAACCAAAATACGCTTGAAAAGTACGGCATGGATGGGAATAAAGTTTCCTGCCATCAATCGGGCTGCAGAAAAAGGTTGGTTGAAAACTCCGGAAATTATTCCCGCTTCGCCTTCAATTCTCACCCCGGCATAGGCAGCCAAACTGCTCCGCGCATTCTTCAAAGACTCGATCAGATTGGCAATATGATCCGGGTCAAAAAAATCATCATCATCCAGAAAAATGCAATATTCGCCCCTCGCAAGATCCAGGCCACAATTTGCCGCATGACTACGTTTTAATGGCCTGCCTGAACTGAATATTCTCAATGGAAATCTTCCACACCATTCGCCAATTTCACGATGTGCCCCCCCTATCGCATTTACGACCACCACTTCAATATTCGAATAAGTCTGCAATGCAACGGAATCCAGCGCATCGGATAACGTAGCTCGATCCATGCTACGAATGATGACGCTTACCAAGGGAAGATCGCTGCTATCCAGTGGAACACCCAGTGATTTTTGTCGAGCATGCTCGGATTGATATAACTTGAGCGGATCACTCGCCATTTCTTCTGCGGAAAGAAGGATATAAGCCTCAGCTGCCTCGACCTTTGCCGGTAGCGTATAGGTCCGATAGTGATTCAGTGATGCGATATGAAGATCGTAACGCTGTCTGGTATTTTGTGAGATAAAACATTTCATGGCAGCAGCTTTGCGCGATACCACTTCACTGATATCGAGCAGAAGGTTGGGTCGAAATGGAATACCAACTTCATACAAAGCAATACGCATATTTGCGCCGATACGCCGGACAGCTTCAATGACGGCCATTGCCAGCATGCGGTGATCCGGGTGCATTTCAAATACAGATGGCGCGTAAACTAAATCGGCACCTGTTTCACGAATTGCCGCCAGAATTTCCTGAATCAGTTTCTCATCGTAATGAATCTGTCGATCCGGATAGTTCCAGAAAATCGGTGCGCCATAACCGAGAATTTCGGCGGCGGCGATACTTTCATTTTGGCGCTGCAATATATAACTATCAGCTGGATCGTCACTGATGTCATACCCGCCATCAGTAACGATAATGACATGGACGGCAGCACCATGTTCAATATGGCGCATAATGGCTCCGCCGCAGCCAAATACTTCATCGTCGGGGTGTGGCGCAAAGACAAGCGCACAGGTACAGGGAATTTCTGTTACGGAATGATTAGGTACGAGTAGATTTTCCAAGCGATTTCTCGGTGTCCGGTCAAAATGTTTTACATGGAGGGGTGCTGCATTTTAATTATTTCACCCCGGAATCGACCCGGCACGTCAATCCGGAACGGATGTCAGCGCATGACTCACATCAATCTAGTCAATTTTGCTGTCAAGCCCATGCTTAACGATTTCTGCGGCGCGCATTGTTGTTCTCGTTCAAGCCACGCTCCCATGAGTGACAGGGATGGGCGAAGTAGGCATCCACATCGAGCTCCGCCGCGATGGTTTCATGCTCCGGCTTGTCTGCTGCATAAATGTGCAAGTAGATCAGTCTCATGACTGATCTGCAACACCTCTTCCAATGCAAGCCGCCGAACCGCTTGTTCCGGACTCATGTCCAGCCGGATTAGTCGCTCGACTTCTGTCCAGTCCGACAATGTTAGTCTCCTGGCGTTGGTTCATTTCTCTCGACGTTCACCCCGCAGTGCCTGCACCTGCCTGGGATGTCGAGCCTCGCCGACCCTTGTTCCGCCTCAATTCCCGCGAAATCGTCGACTTGTGCAAGCCCACTTCATCCGCTATTTGTGATTGGTTGAAACCTGCTTTCTTCAAACCGGAAATCTGGTATCGTTACTCACTGGTAAGCTGCTTGTAGTGCTTCATCTGTGCTCCTTTTGCCTGGTCGTTCAAGAAGCCACGATACTACCGCAGCTTGCCTATAAACTTCCTTAATAAAGGCTATGTCACAATTAATTGTTGAAATTGCCTTGTTTTCCCAAGAGCTGATAAAAAACAGAAAGTTGGTGT
>JAVVEX010000109.1:0-5918 GCA_032251195.1 Nitrosomonas sp. | reverse complement strand
CGCTCGCCTGCCAGTCGCTGATATGCTTTTGCTTATCATCCTGTAATGCCATGGGTTATCCTCCAGTAATGTAATGCAGAGGAGAATAATGCGGAAAATTGTGATTGCGTAGATGGGAGCGCTGGACGGTTACGGTTGATCCGCGCGGAGCTGAAATCGTCAGCAATGAAAAGCTTGTCTGGTATGGGGATACCGAATGGCCGGTTCGAACGGGCATCATGGATAGTGCGCCGTTTGCCATGTCACTGAAAAGTGAATACCGCTATACTGAAAACCTGATATTGCCAGGTCAGCGGCTCTATGTGCTTGGGCAGTTATCGACCCATTCACCGGCCACCCACGGTTCACTGCGCGATATTATGCGTGATCTGCTCGATAGCTGGAAACTGGATAGTAAGCAACTATTGTTACGCTTTGATTCTAACCATGATGGTGAAATCGATCTGAACGAATGGGAGGAGGCCCGCCGTACTGCCAGATCAGAAGCAGACGTGCTGCATCAGATGCGACAGGTTGAGCCCGCAACCAATCATATTTTTCGGCCAGAAGACAAGCGGCAGCCCTATATTATTTCTGTTCAGCCGCAAATGACTATTGTTAACGATTTTCGCCGTAATGCTATTGTGATGCTGATCTGTTGTCTTGGTTCGTTTGGCTATTTTATTTGGCAACTGTACGCATATTGGCAGTAGTTGCCTTATAGCGGCTCCTTCTTTCAGAACAGTAAGTCAAGATAGTTCCCTGCCAAAAAAGGAGCAGAAAATGACTGGCGTAAAGCGCAAGAATTTTACGAGTGATTTGAGTGCTAAAGTAGCGCTTGGAGCAATTTGTGACATCAAGACGGTAAACGAAATTGGTCGATGCGACTGGGCCGTTACCACTGATGCGGCAATGTGAACTCACCGGCGTGGCGCGCTCCACTGTCTATGCGCCACGTCTGCCTTGCAAAGACGCTATCCCCGTGGATGATGCCTGGCGTGTAACTGCTTGAGCCGTTCACGCGCAATATGTGTATAAATCTGCGTGGTGGCGATGTCGGTGTGACCGAGTAACAGCTGCACAACCCGCAAATCCGCCCCATGATTGAGCAGATGCGTGGCAAAAGCGTGGCGCAGGGTATGCGGCGAAAGCGGTTTGCTGATGCCTGCCCGCAAGGCATGGCGCTTGATTAGATACCAGAAGGCCTGGCGCGTCATCGCTCCGCCGTGCGTGGTTACAAACAGCGTGCCGCTGTGTTTTGTGTCAAGAATAATCAAACGTGCCTGCTGCAAATATTGTGTCAGCCAGTGCAGAGCTTCTTCGCCAAGTGGCACCAGGCGCTCCTTGTTGCCTTTGCCCAGGACATGCACAATTCCCATATCCTGTCGTACCTGCGAAATCTGCAGGGTCACCAGTTCGGATACACGCAGACCGGTAGCATAGAGCAGTTCCAGCATGGCGCGATCACGCAATCCCAATGGATGCTGAATATTGGGCGCAGCCAGCAATACTTCAACCTCCTCCTCGGAAAGGGTCGCAGGCAGGTAGCGGGGAATGCCGGGGCTGTCAATGTTGAGGGTGGGATCGAGCGTGACGCTTCCCTGCCGCAGCAAATACCGGTAAAAGCGCCGTATGCAGGATAACACACGGCTTGCGGTACTCGCCTTGGCGCCTTGCACAATGCTGCTGGATAAAAAAGCCAGCAGATCCGTCTGCGTTACCCTGGAAAACTCTCCTTCCGCGCGTTGATGCGTAACCAGCCATCTGCCCAATTTCAGAAGATCAGCACGGTAACTGCTGATGGTATTGCGCGACAGGCCATCTTCCAGCCACAGTGCATCGGCAAATTCATCGAGCAGCCTGGCATTGTCTCCAGTCATATTATCCATATTCATGTGACAGGAGCCATTGCTTGATCATGAGCGGGGCGCCGTCACTGGCATGCATAAACCCGCCCAGACTACCGTTTTTGGCGATGACGCGATGGCAGGGAATCACGATCGGCAGCCGGTTCGCGCCACATGCCTGCCCAACCGCGCGTGGGCTGCTATGCAATACCTTGGCAAATTCAGCATAGCTGCGCGTTGTTCCGGGTGGAATCGCTTGAATTTGTTGCCAGACTCTTTGCTGATGCAGGGTGCCACCGATGTGCAAAGGTAGATCAAACGTCGTGCGCGGGTCTTGCAGATAGGCTTGCAGTTGGCGACAGACCTCTGCCGCCAACTGGTTGACTGGTGGCAGCAATGGCGTATCCAGTGGGCGATAGTCGATATCTGTTAGCCACTGCGCATCGGTTTTGATGCCTAATACCGCAAACGGCGTCAGTATCCTGGCCTGATGCACCACGTCGCCATTTGCTGGAACGGCTTGTTTCATTAGCGTGGTTAACGAGCCAGAATCACTTCCAGCACAAATTTACTGCCGACATAGGCGAGCAGCAAGATGACAAATCCGGTCAGCGTCCAGCGAATGGCGGTACGACCACGCCAGCCGAAAAAATGTCTGCCTGTCAGCAGTGCCGCGAAGATTACCCAGGAAATGATGCCAAACAGGGTCTTGTGCGAAAAAGTCAACGATTGGCCGAATATTTCCTGCGAGAAAAAAATACCGCTGAATAACGTCAGGCTCAGCAGGGTAAACCCAGCCCACACCAGCCGGAACAACATTTTTTCCATCATCAGCAGTGGTGGCAAATTGTTGAATAGCCGGGACAGAGAAGATTGATGCAGATGACGTTCCAGCGCCGTCATCAACAACGCATGCAGCACGGCAATCGTAAAAAAACCATAGGCAAGCAAAGCTGCCAGCAAGTGCGCCTTGAAAACAGTCAGCTCGGTATGCGCAAGCGGGTGCGCAGCCGGGAACAATAGCGGCGCCAGAACTGCTGCTGCAGCAATGAATGAAACCGGCGCCATCAGATTCTGAAAGCCTTTCAGGGCAGATAAAAACCCCGACAGCCAGTAAATGAGCGCCGCAAACCAGACAATCGCTGAAATCGCGTTACCCACGCCAAAACTGAGCAGGCCATCAACAAAAATCGACTGGTAAAGAATCAGGCCATGCAGCGCCAGCGGCACCAGCAGAATAATTTGCGCTGATTGGCTATTTGTCGCATGATCTGCCGTCCCGGAGATGCGAGTGTTTGTCGTGCGCCAGAAATGCCATCCGGCCAATCCATAAAGCGTTGCGGCGAGAAGATAAGATAAAATGCTGAACATATATCGACAAATAAAAAAGGTGAACCGCCCAGGCAAGCACGTTGATGGCTCGACACCATCTTTCGTAACAGGCCAGGTGCCATTTTAAAGAATGAATCAAGGGCATCTATAAAAATCAAAGGCTTGAATAGAGCAAAATGCATGTAACAAAGTGTTGTAACGAAATTCGAGCCTTTGGATGCTCTTTAGTGTATCCGCTATTATAAGGCTGGATTTATCATTACCTGACGATAAAATTTTAACCAGGAGCAAGTATGTTTGACAACTTAACCGGGCGTCTGTCTGGCGTCATCAAAACCTTACGTGGCGAAGCGCGCCTTACCGAGAGCAATATTCAGGATGCCCTGCGCGAGGTTCGCATGGCACTGCTGGAAGCAGATGTTGCATTGCCAGTCATCAAGGGTTTCATTGAACAAGTACGACAACGTGCGATCGGCCATGAAGTACTGGACAGCCTGTCTCCCGGACAAGCCCTGATCGGCATCGTACATCAGGAATTAATCGCCATTATGGGTGGCGAGAAAGCGGAGCTTAATCTTAGCGTGACCCCACCAGCCGTCATTCTGATGGCAGGTTTGCAGGGCGCGGGCAAAACCACCAGCAGCGGCAAGCTCGCCAAATGGCTAATGGCGCAAAAAAAGAAAAAAGTAATGCTGGTGTCCTGCGATATCTACCGTCCCGCTGCAATCGAGCAACTGGAATTGCTCGCCAAACAGACTGGCGCGGAATTCTTTCCCGTGCAGACAGGCCAGCAACCTGTGGCAATTTGTACTGCCGCGATGGATTATGCGCGCAAACATCACCTGGATGTCGTCATTGTTGATACCGCTGGACGGCTGGGGATCGACGAGGAAATGATGCGGGAAATCAGCGAGCTGGAACGCCTGCTGAAACCGGCTGAAACGTTGTTTGTGGTGGATGCGATGCAAGGCCAGGATGCCGTCAATACCGCCAAGGCATTCGCCGATGCGCTGCCCTTGACCGGCGTCATTTTGACCAAACTTGATGGCGATGCGCGTGGTGGCGCGGCACTTTCGGTTAAACATGTCACCGGCAAGCCCATCAAGTTTGCCGGTATTGCCGAAAAACTCGATGGGCTGGAACCGTTTTACCCAGACCGAATGGCGTCCCGCATTCTGGGAATGGGGGATGTGCTGGGGTTGATCGAGGATGCGCAGCGCGCTTCGGATCAGAAAGAAGCCGAACAGCTGATGAAAAAAATGAAATCCGGCAAGGGTTTCGATCTGAATGACTTTGCGCAGCAGTTTCAGCAAATGAAGAAAATGGGCGGCATGAGTGCCATGCTCGAAAAAATGCCGAACCAGCTGGCTCACGCCGCACAAAATATAAATGTCGATGAAAAAATAATCAGTCGCAGCGAAGGTATTATCAATTCCATGACGCCACACGAAAGAATCAAGCCGGAAATCCTGAAAGCATCACGCAAGCGTCGCATCGCCACGGGCTCAGGTGTCTCGGTACAGGAAGTGAACCGGTTGCTGGCGCAGTTTGAACAGACACGCAAGATGATGAAAATGATGAACAAAGGAGGAATGTCGAAAATGATGCGCGCGGTCAAGGGAATGCTTCCGCAAATGCGTTAATGCTTGTTGCCATTCCGGATATTGTCGAGCCCATGAACCTGATCACCCACCGTGATAGCGTATTTGGCAAACCACCCTTGATTCATTTCCAGGGCAAAGCTGGCCGGTTTTTCGGAATGATGCTGCTTGAACGTATTCGGCGCCATATCGGCAATGTTGATGATGATGCCCCGTGCATCAATGAATGCGACGCTAAGGGGGATCTGGGTGTTTTTCATCCACATTGCGTAGAGACCGGCTCGCGGAAAAATGAACAGCATGCCACTGTTTTCAGGCAGGTGCTGGCGGTGCATCAATCCAGCCGCAAGCGTGGCGGGCGTGGCGGCAATTTCTGCTGAAACAACCTGGCCAGATATGGTCAGGTCGGTGGTGGATGGCAATTGATGATCAGCCAGCGCATTCTGCCAAAGCCCTATCAGCAGTAATGCTGCAAAAAACGGGTTAGTCAACATTTGCCAGTACTGCCAAAGCCGCCGGTGCCGCGTTCGCTTGGGCTGAACGCTTCGACAAGCGTAAAATTCGCCTGAATTACCGGCACGATAACCAGTTGCGCGATTCGTTCCAGTGGCGTGAGCTCGAATGTGTCATGCCCACGGTTCCAGCACGAAACCATGATCTCGCCCTGATAGTCCGAGTCGATCAATCCAACGAGATTGCCAAGTACAATGCCATGCTTATGCCCGAGGCCAGAGCGCGGCAGAACCATTGCCGCCAGGTCGGGATCGGCAAGGTGGATTGCAATACCGGCCGGGATAAGGCAGGTCTCACCGGGGTGAAGTATCATTTTTTCTTTGAGGCACGCGCGCAGATCAATCCCTGCCGATCCAGGCGTAGCATGAGCTGGCAGGAAGTCGCTGATGCGCGAATCCAGGATTTTGAAATTGATTGTTTTCATGTTTTGGTTGTTTGGGTTGACGGGTGGGTGGATGCCGGATGATATTGTGCATACAATCTGGCGATGTGCGCCATAACGCGCCTGGCCTGAACTGTTTTTGTTGCCGTCGGCAGCGGATGGACGCCATCGTCATCGATCAGAATCAGAGTATTGTCATCCGAGCCAATGGCTGAGGACGCATCGTTGGCGACGATCAACGGCAATTTTTTGTTTCTTCTTTTC
>JAVVEX010000108.1:0-5937 GCA_032251195.1 Nitrosomonas sp. | reverse complement strand
CCGAGTTGCCGCTACGCCTTCTTACTGCTTGCCTAACGCACACTCAGATCAAACTGAAAATAGTATAGAGGCATATTCGTTTATTGGGTTTGTACCATTACCTCTTCAAAGATTTCTTTTTCATGAAAATTCGTGATCTGTTGCAACAGCGTGACAAGGAAAATTTTTTACTCCATGATCAGTATCTGAATAGTCAGATGGTCAAGGTTCTTAAAACAATTGGTTTTGACCGGCACTATGTCAAGGCCGAAGGCGCTTATCTGTTTGACGAAAAAGGCAATCGTTATCTGGATCTATTAAGCGGCTTTGGTGTGTTTGCATTAGGTCGCAATCATCCGGAAGTGGTCGGCGCGCTGCAGGATGTTCTGGCCGAGGATTTACCCAACCTTGTGCAGATGGATGTCTCGTTACTGGCCGGTCTGCTGGCGGAAAAACTGGTCGAATTGACTCCTGATGGCTTAAACCGTGTATTTTTTGCTAATTCTGGCACCGAGGTCATCGAGGCCGCGATCAAGTTCAGCCGCTACGCAACCCGAAAATCCAAAATTATCTTCTGCCGTGGCTGTTATCACGGGCTGAGCCTGGGCTCGCTCTCCGCCACGGGCGACGACCATTACAAAACAGGTTTTGGTCCCATGGTGCCGGATTTTATCGAAATCCCATTCAATGATCTTGCCGCGCTGGAACAAGCGCTATCGCAAGGAGATGTCGCTGCCTTTGTTACAGAGCCGGTGCAGGGTCACGGAGTATGGATTCCTGATGATGATTATCTGCCTGAAGCAGCCAGGCTGACACAGAAGTACGGCGCGCTCTTCATTGCCGACGAGATTCAGACCGGACTGGGGCGTACTGGCAAATGGTGGGCTGTCGAGCATTGGGGAGTAGCACCAGACATACTTTGCATGGCCAAGGCATTGTCTGGCGGTTTTGTGCCGGTTGGTGCCCTGGTATGCAAGAAATGGATATTTAACCGGGTTTTTAACCGGATGGATCGTGCGGTAATACATGGCAGCACTTTCGGCAAAAACAATCTTGCCATGGCAGCCGGACTCGCCACACTGGACGTGCTGAAATCAGAAAACCTGATTGAACGCTCAGCCCGGACGGGAAAAATGATTGTTGATGCCCTGCAACCACTCGTCCATGAATATGAATGTCTTACTGAAATTCGCGGCCTGGGAATGATGATTGCGTTGCAGTTTGCCGAACCCGACAGCCTGTCACTGAAACTCTCCTGGAAAATACTGGAAGCTGCCAACAAGGGACTGTTTTCGCAAACAATTACTGTGCCGCTATTCCAGAAATACAGGATATTGTCACAGGTAGCCGGTCATGGCATGAATATCATCAAGTTTATTCCGCCGCTTATCCTGACAGAAGAAGATGTGCAATGGATAGCGGTCGCCACCAGAGATGTCGTTGCTGATGCGCATCGCGGTCCGGCTACTGTCTGGAATCTAGGAAAAACGCTTCTCACTCAGGCTGTGCGCATGAAAATCGGCATCTAGTCTTAAACTCGCATATCCTAATAACAAGCTGAAAGAGCGTTAAGATTTCCACAAACAATTCCCGCCGCTGTTCTTGTCAATCCTCGCCAATAGTTGATTATGCAGTTCCAGCTCATGCTCATTAGCCTGTCGCACTGGTATTATCAGATCAGCCACTGAGTCAATTTCATTTCCTGCAAATTGTGCCGGAGCTTCGAGTTCTATCAGCAGACTTTTCTGACCGCGCGTCATTGCCAGATACACTTCCGCCAGCAATTCGGCGTCCAGCAATGCGCCGTGTAACATTCGCCTGGTATGATTAACCTGGTATCGTTCACACAACGCGTCAAGATTATTGCGCTTTCCGGGATGCAGTTCCTTCGCCATGACCAGTGTGTCGGTAATTTGCCTGCAATGATGCTGTAGTGGCGGGTGGTTAATCAGATCAAGCTCTCGATTAATGAACCCCACATCAAACGGTGCGTTATGAATAAAAATCTCGGCATCCGTTATAAAAGCCAGGAAATCAGCGCAAATTTCCCGAAATTTTGGTTTGTCGCGAAGAAACTCTCTGTTTAGGCCATGGACTTTAAGTGCGCCTTCATCGCTGTCCCGTTCCGGGTTGAGATAAAAGTGAAAATGATGGTCGGTCAGGCGTCGGTTACATACTTCCACCGCACCAATCTCGACAATACGATGACCGGTAGCCGGATCGAGTCCGGTCGTTTCAGTATCCAGAAATAGCTGTCGCATTCAATTAATTACCTGTCACGATACGTACAAATCAAGAAGTCGTTCCTAAGATAAGGAGTTGGCCTGCATCAGCATGGATTCCGCCCCGAGGTTCGCCAACCTGTCCGCTTGCTCGTTACCATTGTGACCACTGTGCCCCTTCACCCAGAACCACTCTACTTGATATTGCCGTGATAATTGATCGAGTTGTTTCCACAATGCTTCATTCTTGACCGGTTTCTTGTCTGCGGTCAGCCACCCACGCTTTTTCCAGCCATGAATCCATTCACTGATGCCTTTTTGCACATATTGCGAGTCCGTATGAAGCTGCACCCGATCACCCGCATTTGCCACAGGAAAAGTTTCAAGGAATTGCAAGGCACGAATAGCGGCAAGCAGCTCCATGCGGTTGTTGGTTGTCATCATTTCACCACCGGATAATTCCCTGACCTCTCCGTTGAAACGCAAGTAGACGCCCCACCCACCAATTCCTGGATTACCCTTGCACGCCCCATCCGTAAAAATTTCAATCAGTCCGGCTTCATTGTTTTGCGGCATTATGTACCTGTACTTTTGTCATTGACAACACGCTGTTTAAATTTTATACCGCTCTTGGCATCCTTATCGGCAACATCAGAATTGAGTTGCCGATCAACCTGCGTGACGGGCGCGCTTCTTGTTTTAGGTGCGGCCTCCCAGCATGGTTTGATAATACGCATGCCGCACTCGTGTTTTACTGCTTGCAAGAAATAAACCCCACCACAAATTGGCCACCAACGATCACCGGCAGCTTCCATAAAACGTAGCCTCGAAATCCATTTTTCGCTGCCACATGGCGGAATATAACAACCCAATCTGCCGGCGTTAGCTTCCAGACCCAGTAATTCCAGCCAGTCCTTCATTCTTGGTAATGCAATAAAACGGCCACACCACGGAAATTCATTTTTACTGGTGGTTATGCGTTGGTGTAACCCCCATGGACTAAAGGGATTGAAACCGCTGATCACAACCTTGCCCCCTGGGATAAGGATGCGGTGAACCTCACGCAGCACCTGATGTGGATTGGGGAAAAATTCCAGGGTATGCGGCAGCAGAACCAAATCGACGCTTCTACTGCCAATGGGTAACATGTTAGGATGCGAATAGGCGCTGGAACCTTTTTCCAACCCGACCACGAACCTGAAAGATATGCGGTTGTTGCGCAGAAAATCAAACTCAGGGAAGCTGATTTGTACCGCATTATAGCCAAAAATATCAGAAACAATCCTATCGTAAAACGATTGCTCCTGTTGTAACAGGTATTGTCCGATGGCGGTATCAAGCCACCGCTGCAGGCTTTGATGCAATGTAGGGTTCAGCATGATTTCAGGTAATCTGTATCAACATTCTTATCGGTTTACAAAGCGAAAATGATAACCATCCACCCTGTTCGGGCATTCAAAGATAATTACGTATGGATCATTCATAACCAACGATTTGCCGTAATTGTCGACCCAGGAGACGCACCCCCTGTGAGCCTGTACTTAAGACAACACAAACTGCAACCCGTTGCCATCTTCTGCACACATCATCACAATGACCACACGGGCGGAAATACCGCACTTGTACAAGAATTTTCAATTCCAGTCTATGGTCCGGCACATGAGCGCGTCCCGGCATGCGAACATGCGCTGATAGATGGAGAAACAGTTCTTATCCAGAAACTGGCGGCCGAATTCAGCGTTCTGGATGTACCAGGACATACGGCTGGCCATATCGCATTCTACGGACATAACGCTCTATTTTGTGGAGACACCCTGTTTTCCTGTGGTTGCGGGCGCATTTTTGAAGGCAGCGCACAACAAATGTACGCATCCTTGCAGAAGCTGGTCAATTTGCCTGATGAAACAGAAATTTACTGCGCGCATGAATATACACTGGCCAATATTGAATTTGCCAGGATGATCGATCCAGACAATACGGCACTATTGGAATTTGAGAAAGTGTGCAGACAGAAACTAGCCAATAACCTTCCCACGCTTCCGTCCAGTCTCGCCATTGAAAGAACAATCAACCCTTTCTTGCGCTGCGATCAGACATCCATTATCAACCGCGCCAGTCAGCATCATGGTCAACCATTAGAAGATCCGGTGAGTGTTTTTAGCGTGCTCCGTAACTGGAAGAACAGCTTTTAGCGATGACAGCTTTCAGTATTGCAGCCACCAGCAGCGGCAGTTTGTCCTGTATTGGATGACGATGTTGACGCAATTGACTCTGCCTGCTCTTCATCATCCGCTTCCGCAAGCAGCGTACCAATGGAAATCCCCAACAAAAAGTCACTGACATGCCCAAATTGATGCAAGCGCAAATGGCCTGTCCTATCGATCAGTATCGTCGTCGGTGTACCCTGCATCTGATAACTCGTCATGGTATGGGGCGTGACCATTCGTTCATTTGGTTTGTCAATCCCAATCGGGAAACGCAACCGGTATTCATAGGCAAACACTTCCAGCGCCTCGCGCGTCATGACGGCATGATGCTCAAAGACCGTATGCAACCCGATAACCACAACCCGATCAGGATCGAATTCGTTAAAAATCCTCTGTGTTTGCGGAATACCCTGTTGCACGCAACCCGGACATAACATCTGGAAAGCGTGTATCAAAATAACCTTACCTCGCAAGGAAGCAAGCGTAATGGGTTCGGCCGTATTCAGCCATCCTGCGGTCTGTAACTCTGGCGCCTTGATTTTGTTTATGGTATTTGCTGGTTTTATCACCTGGATTTCACCCAATCAAAATAAAATAAAAGGGCATTTTATTTGGCGCCATTTACCTTCATGGTGCAAAACAAAATGCCCTGAAAATCGACGGGAAACCATGCACAGCTTGAAGCTCATGCACGATTACGCATTAACTTTCTGATTTACAAATATTATTTGGAAGGTTTTGCGGCACGCAATACTGGATAGTGTTGGATAAACACATTGTCGAAAGCCGCTGTTTCTTTGTGGCAGGCGTTGCAGGATTCCTCAGCTTGTGCTGCGGCACTTTTGCTCTCATAGCTTTCAAAACCAAAGTATGCCCAATGATTGTGTCTGTCAGCATAACGCTTTGAATCTTTTACAGTTGCAGCAATTCCTAGAAATTCACCCTGAAAATAACCATTACCGCTTGAAGATTGTTTGGTGCCAACACTGGTCAGTTCTTTAACAATGATCGTACCATCACGGAATGTTCCACTTTTTTTCCAGTGTGCATAACTGATGGGATCAATATAGACATTATGAAACTCAGGAAAAGCGGGATTACCGTCATTCATATCTTTTGGAGTAACTGGCGCGCCGACAAAAATCCATTCGCGGTAACCTTTTGGTGTCAGCAACTCACCGTCTTTATTGAAGTGCGCATAGGATTTATGATGCCCGGAGTGCCCTTGATGTTTATCACGATCACCGGCAACGGCAACGGTCGCCATCTGCCCAATCAACGCACCGGATACCAACAGAGGTGTCAAGCCACCAAAAAATGTTTTTTTCAACATAGACATAATGAATTCCTTAAGTAGTTAATATAACTTGCCTGGAAAGCAGCCGCTGCAACCATGAATGCTTCCAAGAGTAATCTTAGTCAGCACGTCGAGATACGTCAAGACCTGAGTTTCCCAGGGCAATCGGGCTTAAATTATCTTGACTTTTAAGTTTGATTGTTAATCATAAGGTTAAAGGTGTCGAGAATTT
>JAVVEX010000107.1:0-6072 GCA_032251195.1 Nitrosomonas sp. | reverse complement strand
GTTACACCGCTTCCTTCTCCCTTGTCATACACCAGAAATGATCATAGCTCAGGCGGGTGTGACAACCGGATAAGCACGGAAAGAACATCAAATTAGCCCTCAAGCTCAAGCCTTCGGATATTCCAGCCGGAACACCCAACTACCGGGATGTAACCGCAATAGGCCGCTATGGTACTGGTGATGCCGAATTTACCGTACCTTCTGAGTCCGGGTTCGAGCAAGTCAAGGAATTTATTGCCATGGCATACAACAAAATCGGTGGTTAACGGCTTCTAATCTGGTAACCGGGAATAACTGCCCACCTCAATCTCCACACTACCCTGCATGCGGATACACTTGCCAAACTACCCGCCTGGCCCAATAACTGCATCGATGAATTGCTGCCGTTAACGCCAGCGTTCATTCAATCACTCAAACAGCAGGAAAGATAGGTGGGAGCGCTGGCTGAGCAGTCAGCCCTTTCTCCCTGACTTTTTTTCGAAGTACGTTGTGTTGATCTATCGCCGTAGCCGGCATTACCACGCGCATATGCGGATGGTAGCACCGGCGGCGATTATGCGTATACAGCAGTTGATCATAAACCGTGTGTTGATGTTGTCAGGCCAGTGCATCGATTCATAAAAAGTGCAAGACTTTAGTCTGGTAAAGTAGCGACCGTTAATTTCTTTTTTCCTGAAGGAGTCCTGAATGTCTGTGATGCTGTATTCCATTCTCGCGGTGCTGTGCGGTTTTGTCCTGCTGGTATGGGGTGCAGACCGGTTTGTGTTGGGAGCATCGGCGCTGGCACGTAATCTGGGCATCAGTCCATTGATTATCGGTCTGACTATTGTTGGCTTCGGTACTTCGACACCCGAGTTGCTGGTTTCAGCCGTAGCTGCCTGGGAAGGTAACCCGGCGATGGGGATAGGTAATGTTCTAGGTTCCAATATCACCAATATTGGATTGATACTGGGTTTGACTGCATTGATTGCGCCGATGACCGTTCATTCCGTCACGCTCAAGCGGGAATTTCCGGTACTGCTGCTGATCATGATTCTGGCATTGCTCCTGATGCTGGATGGAGAGTTGGGTCAGTTTGATGGCGGTGTGTTGCTGCTTGGTACGGTATTGCTGATAGCATGGATGGTGCGCTTGGGTTTGAATGACCGCAATGGAGATGCCATGGCCAGCGAATTCTCCGAGGAAATTCCAGCGCAACTTCCAACAGGCAAGGCGGTTATGTGGCTGGTGCTGGGCGGAATTACCCTGCTGGTCAGTTCCCGCATGCTGGTGTGGGGAGCGGTCAATATTGCCGAATGGTTCGGTGTCAGCGATCTGATCATTGGTCTGACTATTGTTGCCATTGGTACCAGCCTGCCGGAGCTGGCGGCTTCGATTGTCAGCGCGCTCAAGGGCGAGCATGATATTGCCATAGGCAATGTGCTGGGCTCGAATATGTTCAACCTGCTGGCAGTACTGGCGATGCCGGGGCTGATAAAACCCTCTGTTCTACCTGCCGATGTGTTGCTGCGCGATTTCCCTGTGATGTTTGGGCTGACGGTTGTTTTGCTGGTGATGAGCTACGGGCTACGGACTGCGGGACGCATCAATCGCATTGAAGGCGGTATTCTGCTATGTGTTTATCTGGGCTATCTTGGCTGGTTGTACCATGACAGCGTGCCGGTTTGAGAAATAGACGAGTTGCGCGCAGCTTATTGTTCTGGCGGGTTGGCCTGATCTTTTTTCGGCACCAATACCCACATTCTGACCGGTTGCTTCATTTTTCCTGCCTGTAACGCAGCTTCTTCACCGTTTCCCCAGAAAAAATCGGCACGTATTTCGCCTTTAATTGCATTGCCGGTATCTTGTGCGACCACGAGTCGATTGAGCGGTTTTTCTGTATTTGGCCAAGTGGTGGACAGATAAACCAATGCTCCCAGCGGGATGCTCTCCGGATCAATGGCGATACTTCTCCCTGCGGTCAGAGGTACGCCCATGGCGCCGATTGGTCCGGAGATGCTTGCTGGTAATTCACGAAAAAAAATAAAACGTGCATTCTGCTGCAATATATTATCGAGTTTGTCAGTGTTTTTTCTACCCCATTGCTTGATATGCTGCATGGAAGCCTGCTGGGGACTAAGTTCGCCCTGTTCGATGAGTAGTTTTCCGATTGAACGATAAGGATAGCCATTATGATCTGCGAAACCAATTTTCACTACCTCGCCACTGTCCAGCATGATTCTGCCCGACCCCTGGATTTGCAGAAAAAATAACTCGATCTTGTCTTCCACCCACAGAAGCGCATAGCGCCGAAGTAACTGTTGATCGTTTTCGATCTCGGCACGGGTGTAGTAGGGAACGACTTTTCTTCCTTCCAGCCGGCCACGATCCGGCGGAGATATTCCTGCCGATGCTGGGGTACCCAGATCAATTTTCAGTAAATTATGCGGCTGGGCGTAAATAGGATAACGAAATCGTTTGGAGGGCTTGCGGCTGCCTTTGAGCAAAGGTTCGTAGTATCCCGTGATCAAGCCGGTATCGTTACCATCTTTGCTTGTAATTTGCCGGGGAATGAAATGCGCTTCAAGAAAATGTCTGACTGTGTCTTCACCAGGGTTCGTCAAATGCAAAGCGTGATCACAGATATTTTTCCAGTCAGGTTTTCGCTGAAAAGATTGACAGCTTTTGAGAAAGGTATGCCAGGCAGGTAATAGTGAGTGTTGCTGCCATTCAGGCAGGTTGCCCCAGAGAGGCGCAGGTGGCTGTTCATCTGTGGTTATGGTTGCAGGCAATGGTTCCGGGGATGGCGTTACAGATGTTCCGGTGGCAACCGGTATTGTTGCTTTGGGTTGTTTTTCAACGCTGTTTTCCTTGCGGGCGGGTGCGTCCGATTTGCAACTAATGAGGCCAGTCAGCAGCACGGCCAGCAGGAATATCAATTGGGTTTTCATCAAAATTCGGTTACAGTGGTTGTTTCTCTCAAAATTTCGAATACGGACTATTATGTGGGTATTGGCTCTGGAAGCAGGATTGGCGCTGGGACTGTTTTTGTTCATTATCTGGTGGACATTGCCTAAAAAAAAGAAAAGCGATGATGCGGATCAAGAAACCAATAAGAATAATGAACCCGAATAAGCACAGATATTGATTTTTTAAAATGCCCTATACCGGATTTTCGATATCAATAAAATGGTGGCAGAGACCGAATTGCTGCGCAAGATGCTCACCGAGCGCCTGAATACCATAGCGTTCGGTGGCATGATGTCCGGCGGAAATAAAAGCTATGCCTGATTCGCGGGCAACGTGGACGTTCTGTTCGGAGATTTCCCCGGTAAGATAGGCATCCACTTTCAGATCGATAGCCTCCTCAAAAAAATTCTGGGCAGCACCACTGCACCAGGCAATATGTCGAACTGGTCTGGCGATGTCACCAACGATCAGTGGTTCGCGTGCAAGCAGTTGTGTCACCTTGGCACCCAGTTCATGCAAGGAAACAGGCGCTTCGAAAAATCCATGCATAGCGACTGCCTGCTCGCCAAAATAGCCTTCGATGATGATATCCAGCTTCTTTGCGAGCTGTGCATTATTGCCCAGTCTGGCGTGAGCATCAAGCGGCAAGTGATAAGCATACAGATTGATATCATGTTTGATCAATGAGGCAATCCGCTGGCGTTTGATCCCGCGCAGACGGGCATCTTCCCCTCGCCAGAAATAGCCATGGTGAACAAGAATGGCATCTGCCTGCAACTTAATTGCATCCTGTAACAATGCCTGAGAGGCTGTGACACCGGTTACGATGGTCTGTATCGATGCACGCCCTTCAATCTGAAGTCCGTTGGGGCAATAATCCTGGAAGCGAGTAACTTCCAGCAGTGTGTTCAGGTAATCTTCCAGTATTTTTTGGTGCATAATCGTCAGATTTTGAGTTACACAGAACGTCTCTAAAAATTCAGAGTTTTAAACAAGACACAGCATATGATTCATAGGTAACGCGACATTTTCTGTGAATAACGACGTATTGTAATGAAATATGGATTTCTGGAGATACCCTTCAAGCAATAAGCGTATAACCCACTAATTTTTAAGCATCTGTGCCTGATAATTTGCGAAACACTTCATAAGGCATCCTAAATCCCAAACACTTTCATGGCCTGCTGTTAAGTTTGTGGACAGCTTTCGACACCTACTGGTAGCCGGTCAGTTCAGGACGAAACGCCGCGATCGAGTCAGTTATTGATGTATGGTATAAGTTTTTGTCTAAAAAGGTCGAACCATGCTTGCCGTCAATGGTGGCCAAGCCTTGGCAGCAACAGAAACGGCGTATCCTCGAAGTCAGCGCGGAGCTCATAAACGCATCCAGAGAAGGCTCAGCGCCAAGCAACCCTCTGCCTGGCGAGGCAGGGCGTCGAAATAATATAACAAAGTGAAAACAACTGTCCGGATAAAAAGTTTCGATGTTGTTGCATGACCCTATGCACATGTGTTTCGTATCAGTAAAATACAATCACGATACATACCTTGATCATTATGCCAAAAAATATATTTAGATTTCTTGTTTCGTTTTCGTTTCTAACTCTTATTACGGGCTGTGTGCCAATGGTTGTAACCAGGGCGGGGGTGGAGATTGGTACTGGCACCCTGAAGATGGAAGATCGCCGTGGCAGCTGGGTTTTCATCGAGGATGAGCAAATTGAACTTGCAGCAAGCCGCACCATTAACGAAAAACTTGGTGAGGATGCATATATTAGCGTAACCAGTTTTAATCGTAACGTACTACTAACAGGAGATGTCTCAAACGAGGCGATCAGAACCAAAGCGGCCAAACTGGCGATAAACGTAAAAAATGTACGTGATATCTTCAATGAGATTGTAATTACGCCCAGAAGTACGACCCTTTCCCGGAATAATGACACCCTGATCACAGCAAAAGTCAAATCACGATTTCTTGATAATGGCGTTTTCCAGATCAATCACGTCAAAGTTATTACAGAAAATAGCGTGACTTACTTGGCAGGAATGGTCAAACACACCGAAGGAAAGAAAGCGACAGAACTGGCCAGCAGTACACCTGGTGTTGCAAAGGTTGTAACGATTTTTGAATATCTCGATTAACTTACATTTCTTTTATGTTAGTGCCTGATTTTATTAACGCGCTGGAAGAGTTGATCCCCGCAGATCGGTATTATCTTGACCTGGCGGATTGCTATGCTTACGCATATGACAACAGCAGAAAGATTTTTCCACCCGAATGCGTCATTTTTCCGTTGACGACCGCAGAAGTTGCCAACGTAATCATTTTATGTCGTCTTCATCGGGTGCCTGTCACTGCACGTGGTCGCGGAACGGGCACTGCCGGGGGCAGTCTTCCAGAACAGGGGGGCGTCACATTGTCTCTGGAGCGGATGACGCGGATTGTCAGGGTTGATGCAGCTAACCGAGTGCTGGTTACCGAGCCGGGAGTGCTGAATGAGGCTGTGCAGCTTGCCACAAAACCATACGGTTTTTTCTGGCCACCTGACCCTTCAAGTGCAGCATATTCCACTATCGGCGGCAACCTTGCAACCAGCGCCGGTGGACCACATGCCGTAAAATATGGAACAACGCGCGACCACGTTCTCGGGTTGACCGCTGTCACTGGAACAGGAGAAATTATCCAGACTGGTTGTTACACAACCAAAGGTGTTGTTGGTTATGACCTTACGCGCCTGTTGATCGGCTCCGAAGGTACGCTTGCCATTATTACCGAAGCCACTCTCAAACTGACCCCGCTACCCGCCAAAAAAGGTGGACTCACCGCTCATTATCTCGACAATATCAGTTGCGCGCAAGCTGTTGTCAATATTATGCGGCAAGCGCAAGGACCAAGTGCGCTCGAGTTTCTGGATACGGGTTCACTCGCACTTGTTCGGTCGAGCAACCCGGACATTGCACCAGCCACATCTCGCGCCATGTTGATGATCGAGGTTGACGGGACAGAGCAGGATGTTAAAAATATTACCAGGCAGTTGTTACAAGCATGCAAAAATGATGGTTTACTGAAGGCATCAGTGTGCACGCACCCTGATCAGTTATGGAAAACCAGGAAAATGCTAT
>JAVVEX010000106.1:0-6218 GCA_032251195.1 Nitrosomonas sp. | reverse complement strand
TCATGGTGCGCCCCTCTTTTTACATACCGATACACATTGGACGCTCAATTCAACAATTAATTGCGACATAGCCAAAACTAACCCCTGCTTTCTTCTCTTTCAACGATGCTCACAATGTTTTTAACATATTCATGGATGCTGTGATCCGAAAAATGATCTATTTGTAATTGTCGCAATCCACGCAGGAACCCATGCCAACGATCCAGTCGTTTAGATGCGTAGTTGAATGTGCGCAGCATGCCATTGTGATTCAGGTACATTTCGATGCCGCCGTGGCGATAGCTCATCCACACCGGTGGTATCCGGGTAACGATGTCATTATTGTTGACCCAGCGGTAATGATTGAGTGGCACAAAATTGATGTAATGCTTGTCGCCAACCCGAGGGCAACCGTAGGTGAATAATTCGCGGGGTTTGGCGCATTCACTGGAGACATGGCAACGATAAGCACAAATGGTGGCCATTGCCGCTCCCAGCGAGTGACCAGTAAACCACAGCGTCTTGTTCAGTCCATGCAAATGCTTTTCCATCGATGGCCACAGATCATCGACTTCCCGGCGGAAGCCGCGATGTACGCGTCCCGCCGTTTCGGCCAATACCGTAGTCACATTGACATCGGCATGGATATCGTTCCATTCGTTGGGTTCCGTGCCACGGCAGACGATAATCGCATCCAGATCATTCTCGAAATAAAATCCCTGGGCACCGTCATAATCAAAGTAGATACTGATTGGAAAACCAATCGCATTCACTGCGCGTTGCGCTTCATTTTCATCGTTGTAGGCGATCATGGAGAGTTCCGCAAACAGCAGCGACCGCCTCAGCAGAGACATTCCAGCAATCTCTTCGGTTACGCGCGAGTGAATGAGTAATGGAACTTCTCCCTGATCTCTGATGATCTGAGGCGTTAAAGGCATTTTCTGTTCTGTCATCTGGATAAAAAAACAACGAAAGGAGGGATTTTACTGTACTCGCGAATATTCAGCGGTTCAGGCGTCGATATTGAATAGCTTCTGCTATGTGGCTGGTGAGAATCACCTGGCTTTCAGCCAGATCAGCAATGGTACGCGCCAGCTTGAGAATACGGTGATATGCTCGCGCCGAAATATCGAGCTGCGCCATGGCGCGTTCCAGTAGCGCGCTACTTGCCGCATCCGGCTGGCAATATTCTTCGATCTGCTGTACCGTCAGTTCCGCATTGTGGGTACCCTGCCGGGCGAGCTGACGCTGCCAGGCGGCTTCTACTCGACCGCGAACGGTTGTACTCGATTCGCCTTTCCCTGGACGCAACATTTCCTGATGCGGCAAAGCGGGCACTTCGATCTGGATGTCGATACGATCCAGCAATGGCCCGGAAATTTTGCCACGATACCGCGCAACCTGATCAGGCGTACAGCGGCATTTGCCGTCATGATGACCAAAATATCCGCAGGGACAGGGATTCATTGCTGCCACAAGCTGAAAACGCGCCGGAAAATTGGCGCGCTGCGCTGCACGTGAGATGGTGATCATGCCGGTCTCAAGCGGCTCGCGCAGCACTTCCAGGACACGCCGATCGAATTCCGGTAATTCATCCAGGAACAAAACGCCATGGAGCGCGAGCGAAATTTCTCCGGGACGAGGAATACTGCTGCCGCCAACCAGTGCAACCGCCGAGGCCGTATGATGCGGCGCGCGAAAGGAGCGACGCTTCCAGTTGACGAGATCAAAGCTGCCATTGGCGAGCGACTGCATCGCGGCGGATTCGAGTGCTTCCTGTTCGGTCATGGAGGGCAGAATTCCGGGCATACAGCGTGCCAGCATTGATTTTCCGGTGCCTGGCGGCCCCATCATCAGCACGCTATGACCACCGGCAGCGGAAATTTCCAGTGCGCGCTTTGTTTGAGACTGCCCCTTGACGTCCGCTATGTCTTGATAGGTGTTACCTGTCGGCAAGCGCTGCTCATCGATGGTGGCCTGGTAAGGGCGCAGCGGTTCACTGCCCTGCAAATGCGCGCACAATTGTAACAATGAAGTGGCTGAATAAATGGTCGCATCCTTTACCAGTGCGGCTTCGACGGCATTCTGTTCGGGCAGGACAAAACTGCGCCCTGAGCGGACCGCGCCATAAGTCATGGCGAGCGCGCCGCGGACTGGCCGCAGTTCACCATTGAGTGATAATTCGCCTGCCCACTCATAGCGATGCAGCTCATCTGCCGGAATCTGCCCGGTTGCGGCCAGAATGCCGAGCGCAATCGGCAAATCAAACCGCCCGCTTTCCTTGGGCAAATCTGCGGGCGCCAGGTTAACGGTAATCCGCTGCGCCGGAAATTTAAATCGGCTATTTTGCAGCGCGGCACGCACCCGGTCCTTGCTTTCTCTGACCTCTGTCTCTGCCAGTCCAACAATGGTAAAAGCCGGCAATCCATTGGCCAGATGAACTTCCACCGTTACCAGCGAAGCTTCCATGCCGGAGAGTGCCCTGCTATACAGGATGGCTAGTGACATCTAAAAGATGTGCTGGCAAGTATTTGACAGATATTAATAAAAGACAATTTTAAAAATTAAAGGTACCAAATAAAGCCTGGTGTGAATAAAAACTATTGACACAGGTTGCGGCTGATCATAAATGACATTTTTATGGGTATCTCTACAAATCCATATTTTGTTACAACACATCGTTATTCACAATAAGTATCTCATTACATATCAACAACATGCTGCGTCAACATTTTTTGTGTCTGCTTCGTTTTACTTAAAACTCTGAATTTTTAGAAACGCCCTTATGAGTAACGAAGTATGATGACAAAGTATGAATGTTTGGCCGTGTCCATAAATCCAGGTTGGCATGGCAATGTTATTCAGGTAATTGGCTCGTGGTTTCTTTTTCTGTGGATGTTTGCTGCTGGCGCAACAGGTTTTCCAGATGGTTGATCCGGTCTTCAAGTTCGCCCAGCTTGATCCGCGCACGCTTGATCACCTCCTGTTGCACCTCGAATTCTTCGCGCGTCACCAGATCCAGCCGGGTAAAGATACCGGACAGCATCGTGCGCATGTTTTTTTCCACATCCCGAGCAGGACTGTTGCTCAATATTTCGTTGATTTTTCCACCGATTTCGTCCAGTACATTTTTGTTCAACATCTAATATCTCCATTCAATTATCAAGATTTCACCACAAGGTAGGATAAAATCGCACATTTCCAGTTTATAGGCAATCATTAATCCTGCATGGTTGGCTCCACGATGAATCGTTTACAACACCTACAAGCATGGCTGCGGTTGCATTACCCTGGTCAAGTGCTTACCCTGACGCCGGCTTCATCCGACGCGAGCTTTCGACGTTATTTTCGCGTCAGTTTGAACGACCAGACGTTTATCGTCATGGATGCGCCGCCTCCACAAGAAAATTGCGCGCCTTTTCTGCATGCCGCAGAAGTTTTTGCCCGTGCATCGGTTGCGGTTCCGGAGATAGTTGCTCACGATCTGCAACAGGGATTTATGCTTCTCTCCGACCTGGGAAATACCACCTATCTGCAAGCGCTGACCGCCACACCGGAAACAGCGAATGCGCTTTATAAAGACGCCATCGATATCTTGATCAAACTGCAACAGGCGAGCACGCCAGCCGTGTTTCCAGATTACGATCGGGCGTTGCTGCGGCAGGAATTGCAGCTCTTTCCCGAGTGGTATTTGACCAAACAGTTAGGCGTTGATCTGAATCAGGAACAGAAAGCGATACTTGATACAACGTTTGAGCTGATTCTAGCCAGCAATCTTGCCCAGCCACGGGTTTATGTGCACCGTGATTACCATAGCCGCAATCTGATGGTATCCACGCCCAACCCTGGCGTACTTGATTTTCAGGATGCCGTCTTCGGACCCATCACCTATGATCTGGTATCGCTGCTCAAGGATGCCTACATCTGGTGGGAAGAAGAACAAATACTCGAATGGACAATACGTTACTGGGAAACGGCGCGCAAGGCTGGTTTGCCGGTAGCAGAAGATTTTTCCACCTTTTATCTCGATTTCGAGTGGATGGGGGTGCAGCGCCATCTAAAGGTATTGGGTATTTTCGCGCGTCTTTGTCATCGCGACCACAAAAACACCTATCTGAAAGACATGCCCACTGTCATGCGCCATTTGCGCAAAACCTGCGAACGCTACCGGGAATTGCATCCCTTGTTCAACTTACTGAATCGGTTTGAGCAAGTAACGCCACAAACCGGTTATACATTCTGAGTATATGTTCAGAGCGATGTTGCTGGCGGCGGGAAGGGGTACGCGCATGCGCCCCCTTACGGATAATTTGCCGAAACCACTGTTACATGCGGGCGGGAAAATGCTGATCGAATACCATCTGGAGAAACTTGCCAGTGCTGGTTTTGATGATATCGTCATCAATCACGCCTATCTTGGCGGCATGATCGAATCCGCGCTGGGCGATGGCAGCCGTTACGGCGTTAGTATTCACTATTCAGCGGAGCAGGGAGGGCTGGAAACCGCTGGTGGAATTGCCAATGCACTACCGCTGCTGACTGATACAGCGCACAATCGCCCTTTTATCGTGGTCAATGCCGATATTTTCTGCCAAATTGATTTCGCAGGTTTGCAGCCGATGCTGGCGCAGATGAATTCATCCAGCAACACCATTCTTGCCCATCTGATATTGGTAGATAACCCTGCGCACCATAGCGAGGGAGATTTCTGGTTTAATCCGCAGTCAGGCCGACTGATACAATCAAGCGATACGGGTTATCCAAAACTGACCTTCAGCGGTATCGGCGCTTATCACCCCGCTCTTTTCAGAGATATTGCACCGGGAAAATCACAGAAACTTGCCCCGTTACTACGTCAGGAAATGATTTGCGGCAAAGTCAGTGGCAGGTATTTCAGTGGAACCTGGATGGATATCGGCACGCCTGAACGTCTGCGCGAGCTTGATACGATGCTTAAAATCGATCAAATCCGTTGATTGACTTCGTATAAGATTTTACAAGCACCAGCAAAAAGGAGAAAACTGCCATGACAAATGAATTGATTTCCTGTGAACTGCACGACTACATCGAGGTAGCCTGCATGTACCGCTATCTTGTCAGATTGACATTGAAAGATATGTCAATCATGGAAGGCAAGGCCAGGGACATTACCACCTCCCAGGATAAAAAAGAATTTTTGCTGTTGGAAACCGGTACTGATTCACAACAAATAGAATTGACGACACTTCGCAAAATGGAAGTGCTATCTCCCAATCCAAAATTCCAGGAAGTGAGTTTTCCTGAAGCACCGACGAACTGAGGTGTGTTGTCAAACATGGCGTCCATGTTATTAAGCAACGAATAGATCTGCATAGTATCGTTGCTTAAATTCTACTGGTGATAGGTACTCCAGTCTTTCTTGTTTTCTCTGCCGATTATAAAATATCTCTATATATTCGGTAATCTCCTCTTTTGCTTGTTGTCGTACTGTGAATTTTTGATGATGCAACAATTCGGTTTTGAGGGTTCCCCAGACGCTTTCCATAGGAGCGTTATCCCAGCAATCACTTTTGCCACTCATGGCATAACCTACCAGCTCCCCATTGAACAGGTCTTTTGTTCCAGCCAGATACAGCCAGCCTTCCTCTGTGGGAATATAAGTGATATCACTGACCCACGCTTTGTCAGGCGCGCTAACAGCAAACTCTCGTTTCAGAATATTGAACGCAAACGATAAATAATGTTTAGAATCAGTCGTTACCTTGAATTTGCGTTTTTGCTTGCAATACAAATTTAGCTTCTTGCGAGGCGCTCGAACACGATATGGGGTGATTTGCACGCTGTGATCTGCCAAGTCACGATGCAAGCGTTTCGTACCGTAAGCCTCCCGGGGGCGTTGGTGTGCAGCCAGTATTTCTATTTCCAGCCGTGTATTTTCCTTTTTACGCGCACAAAGCGGACGAGTGTTCCAGGCATGAAAGCCGCTCTCTGAAACATCAAGTACGCGGCACATAAATGCAACGGGATATTGCTGTCGCAGCGTATCAATCTTGCCGTATTTCACCGCAGCTCCTTCGCGGAATAGGCCGCACACTTTTTTATGAAATCTCGCTCCATCTTCACTTCTGTCAGCTCATGTTTGCCCCTCGATAGATCTAGTAGATCGATCCAGTAAAATAGTTACTTATTAGTTTATAATCGCCATCATTCCTATACGACTCTTAACGGGGGCAATCATGGCGGGCAAGACGAAACGTGCG
>JAVVEX010000105.1:0-6294 GCA_032251195.1 Nitrosomonas sp. | reverse complement strand
CAGGTTACACCGCTTCCTTCTCCCTTGTCATACACCAGAAATGATCATAGCTCTTCCAAGTGTCAGTTGTATCGTAACCTGCTACAGCGAAGGAGACGCGGTGAAACGCACCGTCCATTCGTTATTGGAGCAATCCTACCCAGGTCATATCGAAATCATGGCCATGGTCGACGGCGTGCAAAAAAATCGGCAAACCTATAATGCGCTGATGGCCTGCATACCCCAGGCAAAACGTTACGCCAACCGTTCACTGGTCATCGTTCCCAAGATTCACTGGTCATCGTTCCCAAGATTCAGCGTGGCGGACGGGTTTCTTCAATGAATGCCGGGCTGAACCGGGCAAGCGGTAAAATCGTCATGGCGCTCGATGGCGATACTTCCTTTGATGTCCAAATGGTCCATCATGCCGCACGTCATTTCCACAACAACCATACGATTGCAGTCACCGGAGCATTAAGGGTACGCAATAGCAGACAATCACTGGTGACTCGCCTGCAGCATCTCGAATATCTGCTTACCATTCATGCCGGTAAACTCGGTTTTGCCAATCTTCGTGTCATCAACAACGTTCCTGGCGCCTTTGGCATATTCAGAAAATCCTTTCTGCAAAGTATCGGCGGCTGGAATACGGGTTCAGCTGAGGATCTGGATTTGACCTTGCGCATCAAACAATACCAGCAGCGTCATCCGGAGAAACAGATCATCTTTGAACCAGGTGCTGTGGCGCACACTGATGCGCCGGATACGTTCCGCCAGTTTTTCCAGCAGCGCCTGCGCTGGGATGGAGATCTGGGATTCATCTATTTCAACCGCCACCACAAAGGGATGGCGCCAGCATTGATGGGGTGGCGCAATTTTCTGTTTCTACTGTGGTACGGCCTATTTTTCCAGATCATAATGCCGTTCGTGATCGTGCTTTATATCCTTTACATGGCAATGACTTTACCGGTAACTTCCATACTGGTCATCATGTTACTGATCTACTTTTTTTATCTGTTCCTGACAGCCCTGCAGTATGGATTGTATCTATTACTGCTATCCGAACGGGTCAGAGAAGATCTGGCAGCAGCATGGGTACTGCCAGTTTTTCCGCTGTTTCAATTCGCCACACGGTTGTGGAGCGCACTGGCGCTCTCAAACCAATTCCTGAACCGCGCTCATCTCGATTCTGCCATGGCGCCTTACTGGGTTCTGAGAAAGGGTAAGCAATGATCCGTTCCATACTGTTTCTCTTTCTCTCAGGCATGTTCGGTGCAATGAGTCTGCATGCGCAGACGCGCCTGCTTTCCGAATTTTCGCCACTGATTGATCGTGCGGCATCGGTGCTGAAAACACAGGCAGACCAGGAAGCATCACAGGCCGAATTGGAGATTCGCGAAGCGCAACAGGGGTGGGAGTTATTTGGCAGTGTTGCGGCAGGCTACCAGAAAAGCCCGTTTGCACGCGAACCGTTTGGGCGTTTCTTTGATCCGACGCTGCGGTTGGGATTGCGTTATCCACTACTGGGCAGTGCCGAGAGACAAAACCGCGCCATACTCGATGCAACCGCCCGCCTTGCGATCGAAACCATTCGACTCAACTGGAGCAGACACCTTGCGGTATTTTTTATTGAAGAAAATTATGCAGCCTACTGGAGTGCCCAGCAACTCCTTAAGGTTAATGACAGTTTTGTGCAATTAGCTGAATCTGCCAAACGGAAACTGGATGTGAGACGAACCGGCGGATTGCTCCTGTCGTCGGATTACCATGAGTTTCTGTCGGCATTTGCAATGGCGGAACGCACCAAAGTGGAATTCCAGCATGAGCGTGATCAGGCACTGACTCGCCTGCGCCATCTGACGGGAGAGCCGGTACCGGTATTCGAGTCCGTCAAACCACGGTTCGATCAAGCTATCGCCCCGGACAGTATCCGTATCAACGAACAGCCCGATCTACTGATACTGCAGGCACGTATCGATGCGCTGCGCACGGTACAAGACAAAGAAAAATGGCAAGGAATTGAATCTGACATCTCTGCAACCATTTTCGGCGGCCCTGCCATTCCCCATCCTTCACCGGATTCCCCACAATTTGGTTATGGCGGAGCAATTGGGCTGAACTTCAGAATGCCACTCGAGATTGCCAAGCTGCGCAAGCATGAGCGAAATTGGGTCGTTCATCAGCTAAACAGCCTGCAATCGGAATATCAGCAGCGCCAGCAGGAAATCGAGCTCGAACTGCAGTCCCTACGCGATCGTCATATTCAGTCACTCCGCCAGCTGGATTTTGTTCGGGTTCGCCTCGATGCCGAGCGCGAAGCAACCCGTGAGCGTTATCTGCGCCTGCGCACATTGGATGGTGATGTCATTGAAAAATACCTGCAAGCCATCCAGGCATACCACCAGGCAGCCACAGGTTATCTTGAAGCAGAAAGCGAACAATGGAAACTGCACATCCGTCTGCGACAATTTGGCATTACCCCGCAGCTATCCGGACCTGTCACCACAGGTGAGATTTCGACTGAAACACTGTTACAACCGCTTACCCAGGCTGCCGAGCTGTTTGGCGCCACTTCCATGCGTCAGATACCGCCTGCCAGGACTATTAACTACCGCCCACAACCAGACCAGCTAATTGCAGGCAATGAACTGGCAAATGGCTATGGCAGCTATGTCTGGAATTATGCTCTGGACTGGCCAGTCGCCAAATTTCTCGATCAATGCCAGCAACTTGGCGTGCGACGGGTATTGCTGTCACTGAGTGCTGCACAAATCGATTCTATTGCTGCCAACTCAAACCCAATGAATCAACTGCTCGATCAGGCGCACCAGCGTGGAATAAAGGTGGAATTACTGCTCGGTGATCCTGGCTGGATAGTGCCATCACAGCGCACCAAATTGCTGGCTATCCTGCAACGGTTGCGTCACATCGGTTTTGATGGACTGCATCTCGATATTGAACCGGATCAACTGGAAGACACCATCCTGACGGGCAAGAAGCGCCTTGCAGCGTGGCTGGAGACTATTCAACAAGCTAAAACCATGACTTCCTGGCCAGTTGGCGTCAGTATCCATCCGCGTTATCTCGATGAGCGCCATAGTTTTGGCGAATGTATCCCTTGCCAGTTTGCCCAGTTCGGTATCCGAGAAGTGACGGTGATGTTTTACTCGCGTAACCTGACCAGCATCACTTCAATTCTGCGAGGCGCAATGCAAAAATATCCTGGCCTGATTTTTACCCTGGCACAGAGCCTGGAGCGCGATCTCGGGCCGGAGAGTAGTTATGCCGGACAACCCATCAGCGTTCTTCAGCATTCGATGAAAACACTGGAATTACAACTTGGCGCTCCCAATTTTGGGGGGATCATCATTCAATCCTGGCAAGACATGCAAGGTTATTTCCATGAAAATCCGCTTTAACCCACCTGAAAAGAAAAATCCGGAAAGTGAACAGGGAATCCGTATCCGTTACGATTCCGCCAAACGTACTGGCGCCGCATGGCGCTGGTATCTGATACTTGCTGTTGCCAGTCTTCCATTGTTGTATCTGGCAGGACTGATATTTCGAGAAGTCCTACTGACCGAAATTGATGGCCGCATCATCCTGCCGCATACCACCGTTCGTGCACAGGGCGCGGGCTATGTGCAGCAATTGCAAACAGCTCCCCTGGAAACGGTATCGGAAGGAACACAACTGGCGAGGTTGGTCAATCCTTCCCTGGAGAACAGCATACAACGTCTGCACGGCGAAATCGTCTTTCTATCCACGCAAAAAGAATCATTACAACGTGACGACAGCCAGAAACAAGCTTCGCGCCTGATCCTGTTTGCGCAGGATCAAAGCCAGTTCTATTTGAAACGTTTACGTCAATTCGAATCCCTGTTGAAGCAGGGCGCGGCAACACAGGCCGAAGTAGCAACGGCCCGCAGCCAATATATTGCAACACTGGAAAGACTGGATTCGCTCACGCAGACCGGAAAGCAAGTCAACGCCCTGGATGCAGAAACACGGCAAATCGATACCCGTATCAGTCAACTGCAATTAGAGCACGACATGCAGAGCAACCAGCTGCAAATGTTATCTCTGATATCTCCGGCAACCGGCCTGGTCACAGAAATTCATGTACAACCTGGGGAATATCTGGCGCAGGGGCAGCCGCTGCTGGAGATTGCCTTTCCCGAGCAGGCTCATATCAGTGCATTTATTCCACCAAAATACCTCGACAAGGCAGTGCTTGATCAGCAGGCAACCATCGTTTTTCCGAATGGCGAAAAATATGCGGCGCGAGTCAGTTTTGTGCCTGGCGTTACCCATAAGGCCGCTGCAGAAGAATTAACACTATTGGAATCACCTCGTTCTGCTATTCTGGCGCGCATGCAATTCACCGATAAGGTTGATGCTTCCCGACTAATGAATGGTATGCCGGTGAAAATTCGTTTCGATATCTGGCAGGGCTTGTAAGATATCTTGAAAATCCACCATGCAGTCATCGTATCCGATGCGATAACATAAAGCTCAGTCCTGCGTCTACGTCAGCGTTCGATTCTGAAACCGGCATCAAAACTCATGGATGCTTATAATAATGGATCTGTTGAACAAACCTGTATTCATCGAAACGATCGGACGTCTATCGCGGAGCACAAATCCACAATATACCTTGATTTATATCGAGATCAATCATGCGCTTCAGGTTGCCAGCCTGCTAGGCGGAATCTCCGCAGAAGAACAGCTTTTGACCGCGATTCAAACGTCGATTCTCAGTAAGGTCCAGCAACTGACAGAGTCATATCTGGGCAATCTGGGCTGCAATAGATTCGGCATTATTGTCAAAATGCCTGTCCAAGGCGGTGTCGAATTTGCTGAAGAACTGGCTGGCTGGCTTGACCGGCAATGCATCGTTATTGATGGGCAGTCTTATTACCCTAAACTGATTATGGGCGTAACTGCCTTGTCACTCGAATATAAAACTCCGGAGAGGGTTCTGGCTGCCGTCGACGAGGCGTTGTATCAAGCAAGAAGAACAGGAAACAGCCTGGTCAAGTTAATCAGGCACGACGATCCGGCGTTGCAGAAATACTCTGCTTGTCTTGAGTTGCTGCCAGTTCTGCGAGAGGGGCTATTGAATCAGTCTTTTGTGCTTTATGCGCAGCCCATCGTCCCTGTTACTCAGGCCGTTGTGGGTCAAAAGGCCGAAGTACTGCTACGTTACAAAAACAAGGATGGCAAGATTTATTCACAACATCAATTTCTGCAAAGCGCTGATTTATTTAATATTAACCGGGAGGTTGATCTTTATGTGCTACATCAGTTTTGCCGGTTTATTGAACAGCAGGAACGGCAGGATGTCGTTTATTCACTGAATATTTCAGGCGGCACCATTCGCTATGTACCTTTCTTTGATTTTGTGAAAAAAACATTCGAGCGTTTTGGGGTAAATCCGGAGCAAGTCTGCTTTGAAATCACTGAAACGATTGCTGATCGCGACTATCAGCAAGCCATTGGGTTTATGCATCGGTTAAAGGATCAGTTGGGTTGCCAATTGGCGCTGGATGATATCGGCGTAGGCTCCAGCAATTTAATCAATTTACCGAAATTCAATGTGGACTTCATGAAAATTGACGGCTCGTTTATCACTGCTTTATTGGATGATCCTTATGCAGAACTGGTCGTCGGTTTCATCACTTCTGCAGCCAGGCTGTACGGAAAAAAAACGATTGCCGAATATGTGGAAAATGCCGGGCAACTGGAAAAATTGAAGGATCTTGGAGTCGATTACGCGCAAGGCTATATAACCGGGAAACCAGAATTACTGTTCGATCCATCACTTAACCCGTAACACCCAAAGAAAGGCTATGTCGCCGTTAAATATGGAATTTTCAAGGCAAGGCCGCTTTTGGAGCTGATAGTATTCCTGGGATTCCAGTTCCGCAACACCATCGCTGATCTTCGCGGCTAAGCACTCACCAAGGCTGTCGCTTAATAAAGACAAGGGCGTTTCTAAAAAATCAGAGCTTCAAACAAGATGCGGCAGAAGCAAAAAATATTGACACATCATGTTATTGATATGTAAGGATATATTTATTATGAATAACGATGTCTTGTAACAAAATATGAATTTTTAGAGATGTCCATAATATGGATATGCCTGTCTTACTTTTAATGCTTAGCGGCTTTGACCCATGCAAATTAGCAGGGCAATCGCGCTTAAAAGTACTTGAAAATAGAATTTAGATAAGGCAATAACGTTATCATTTTGATTTTAAATGATAGCAAAACCAACATCTTCAATTATCCATCACTTTTCGAGCATTAAAG
>JAVVEX010000104.1:0-6376 GCA_032251195.1 Nitrosomonas sp. | reverse complement strand
GGAGTCATACCACAGCGACATGTCGTAGCCTCTTTCCGAGGTAGACGCTGCGCTGCTCGTTCCCATCGTAGTTGCCATCTCTAGTTCCTCCTATCTAACAACATTTTTGTTAAAAATCGTGATGATCTCGTTGCACGCTATCATCACATCCACCGCAAAAACCACAAATATCACGCGGTCTTTGCTTCGTTTGTGACCCTTCGTTTCTATTTTTGTTCCAGCAAGGTTACATTCCCTACGCCAGATACATCTGAAAGCCTAGTCACCTTCTTGACCTTAGTCAAGCTTTTTTTCCATGCTTTGGATAAGGAGATGTGAAATTCAAGTAAATTCAATGTATTAAAAAAACCCAAACCCGGAGGTATATTTTTTTGATTCGTTTCTGGATTTTCTGGGAACCAACTCTCCTATAACCTCTATTAAAAAGTGGTTATATCCAAAAGTGCTCATATCAATTACAATAAATTCATGACAAGCAGTTGAGCCAACCGCTGCTTATGCAGATGATCAACAACGCCGATACCTTACCTTGCTATACCTCTATCCGCATTTGCAGCTCAAACCACTCTTCTTCCAATTCAATTAACTTTTTCTCAAGGCTTCTACGATCTTGATCGAGCACATGCATTTCTTTTGGCGCTATAGTTTCATGTGTTGCACAGTCAACTAAACGATTATTGATTGAGTCCAGTTCAGCCTGTGTAGAGGTAAGCAATATTTCCAGTTTCGCCTGCTTCGTGATGAGTGATTTTTTATTTGGACGCGGCTTATTTTCCGACAACACAGCATCGTTATGCGATGCTGTGTCCGGATTGACTCGTTCCGTCACTGTTCTATTATTTTTAACCCATTGTTCATATTCTTTCAGGTCGCCTTCAAACAACCCAGCAGACCCATGCGCTACCAGCCAAAGCTCATCAGCAACCGCTTTAATCAAGCTTCGGTCATGCGACACCAACACCACCGCTCCCGGGTATTCTTCCAGCGCAAAAGTCAGTAAATCACGCATCTCCATATCAAGATGGTTGGTTGGCTCATCCAGCAGCAAGATGTGTGGCTTCTGGTAGGCAATCAAGGCCAATGCCAGCCGGCTTTTTTCTCCTCCCGAAAAAGTTGCAACAGGACGGTTTTCATCATTTCCAGCCAGACCGAAACGACCCAGGAAATTTCTTAACGCCAGCTCTGTCTCAGCAGGCGCCATTTTCTGCATATGCTGCAGGGGTGTTTGATTCCCATCCAGGTATTCCAGTTGATGCTGCGCAAAATAGCCAATCCGGATGTCGGGATTGATATCTACCAGTCCAGTTGTTGGTTTGAGTTCACCGATTAACAACTTGATCAATGTTGACTTTCCCGCACCATTGGGACCTATCAGCGCCACGCGTGCGCCTACCCGCAAAGAAAGATTAACCTGGTTGAATATCAGTTGGTCGCCATACCCAAAACCGACACTTTCAGCCTGTACCAGCAAATCCGGCGCACGTTCCGGTGCTTCAATTCTGAATTGATAATGATCGCCCTTGCTGTGAACAGGTGCGATTCTTACCAGGCGCTCCAGAGCTTTAAGCCGGCTTTGCGCCTGCTTTGCTTTCGTAGCCTTGGCGCGAAAGCGCCGCACAAAATCCTCCATATGCGCGATCTGCTGCTGCTGTTTCTGAAAAGCCTGTTCCTGTTGACTTGTTCGCTCAACCAGCGCGCGCTCAAATTGATCGTAATTGCCTTTGTAAGTATCAATCACGCCATCATGCATATACGCCACCTGATTGATACACGCATTCAAAAATTCCCGATCATGCGAAACAACGATCAGACTGCCGGGATAACGTGCAAGATATTCTTCCAGCCATAAAATAGCCTCCAGATCAAGATGATTGGTTGGCTCATCCAGCAATAGCAAATCAGCACGCCGCATCAGTGCTCGCGCCAAATTGAGACGCATCCGCCATCCACCAGAAAAACTGTTAACAGACTGATTCAGCTCAACTTGTGAAAAACCAAGACCATGCAATAGTTGCGCCGCACGCGCTGATGCACCATAACCATCAATTTCCTCAAGTCGGTGCTGAGCAGCGAACCAGTCTGCATCATGCGTATTTTTTTCCAATATGGACTGCACTTGCTGCAGCTCTATATCTCCTTCCAGCACAAAATTCAGCGCGGTTTGCGCAGAACCAGCTATCTCCTGCTCAACAAAAGCAATCGTTTTCCCTTTCTGCAAGGATACCTCTCCCTGGTCTGGAGTAATCTCCGCGCGAATCAAGCGGAACAAGGTGGATTTGCCGCACCCATTTCTACCGACCAACCCAACTCGTTGATCTGCAAAAACCTGAAAATTGATATCGTGCAACAATGGAACGCCACTTTGCAAAAAAGAAAGACCGCGAATCGTCAGCATAAAAACCTCATGATTACTGGATCAACATCCAGGCAGTAAAATAATAGGGAAACGAGATCATTGCTGGGGCAATAAATCTCGCTGTACAATACAATAAGCTCGGATATCTCAGGAAGAAACCCTGTTAAACCATTCTCGTGCGTCATCCATAATCTTTATTCTTACTCAAATTTGATATTTCCCAATATGGAAGCCATATTCAACTACCCTGTTCGTGTCTATTATCAGGATACCGATACAGGCGGCGTGGTATATCACGCGACTTATCTCGACTTTATGGAACGCGCCCGCTACGAATGGCTGCGTGAACTAGGCTTTAAAGTAGATGAAATGATTCAATCACATAGAATGATTTTTCTGGTTCGGTCACTGAATATCGAATATTTAAAACCAGCCTTGCTGGACGACCTGTTAAAGATAACCGTGCAGGCATCAGAAACAGGGCGAAGCCGGATTACCCTGCAACAACAGGTATTGAGAGAAGACAACTTATTAGTCAGCGCAATCGTCCACATCGTATGTGTAGGGGCGGATACGTTAAAACCAATCAGCATTCCGCCGCCCCTTCGTCAAAAAATTGAAAAAACACCATCATGAACTCAACTGTAACAAACGATCTATCCCTATTTTACCTTATTAGCAGCGCAAGTCTGCCCGTGCAGCTGGTAATGCTGCTATTGCTGATGGCTTCTTTCTTTTCCTGGTGGTTCATTTTTCGTAAATTGTTCACGATACGCCAGGCAACCAAACAAACCGATGAATTTGAAAATGCCTTCTGGCGAGGTGCAGATTTGAACGCGCTCTACCAGCGAGCTGCCGGTGGCCGCGAGGTTGCGGGTAGCATGGAACGCATTTTTGAAGCGGGATTTCGTGAATTCACCAAGCATCAATCCAGCATGGATGCCAGTATCATCATGGATAGCACCCGTGGCGCAATGCGTGCAGTCTATCAGCGTGAAATGGACAAACTTGAATCGCATCTGCCATTTCTCGCGACCGTCGGTTCAGTCAGCCCTTATGTTGGTTTGTTTGGAACGGTATGGGGCATCATGAATGCCTTCCGCGAATTATCCAATATCGCGCAGGCAACCATTGCTCACGTTGCACCTGGCATTGCCGAAGCACTGATCGCGACCGCAATGGGACTCTTTGCTGCCATTCCCGCCGTAATTGCCTACAACCGCTATGCCAGTGAAACCAGCCAATTAGCGACACGCTTCGAAAGCTTTATCGATGAGGTTGTCAATGTACTGCAGCGTCGCATCATCCAACCAAGAAATTCTGCAGAGCATTTATGATACAGCGTCGCAACAAACGCAAGCTGATGAACGAAATCAACGTGGTGCCCTACATTGACGTCATGTTGGTGCTACTGATCATCTTCATGATTACGGCACCGCTTATTCATCCGGGTCAAGTTGAATTACCCGAAATCGGACAATCTTCGGCACCACCTGTAGAACCACTTGAAGTCAGCATTGACCTTGATGGTGGCCTCACACTCCGAGATCGCGCAACAAAAAATGATGAGCAAAAAGTTGACCGTACCCAGCTGGTGGAATTAATCAAACTCAAACAACAGCAAAATGCCGAACAACCTGTTGTTATTGCAGCCGACAAGCGCGTCCGCTATGAAGAAGTCATTCAGGTCATGGACTTACTACAGCAACAACAGGTCAAGAAAATTGGCCTGCTGACCCGCCCAAAATAAGAATTGATCAGACATGCAAGCAGTCATTCGGCCAGCCAACCATCATGCAGAACCCGGGAAAGTACGTGCAGCATTCTTTTCCTTGCTGGTTCACCTGGTTTTCTTCAGCCTGCTGGTATTTGGCCTGAGCTGGAAAAGTAAAGCGCCAGAGGCAATAGTAGTAGAGTTATGGCAGAATTTTTCCGAGACCAATCCTATCAAACCCACGCAGCCGGTCAAACCAACCGCACCCGCCCAACCAGTTGCGCAAAAACCCGAACCGAAGGTTGAACCAAAACTGCAACCCGTGGAATCAAAGTCACCTCGTCAACCTGCCATCACAACTGCCGAACCTTCTCCACCTTTGCGTAAACCAGCCATTCCACTGAAAGCAATAAAAGAGAAACTGGCGCCCCAGCAAGCAGTGGAGAAACTGCCCAAGCCCGTTAAAGAAACTGCGCCCAAACCACCACCCGATAAAGATGTCCCCAAAAAGCCAGTTGAGAAGAAGATTGAAAACACGCGCACAACTGAGCAAAAAAAACAGCAGGAACAAGAGCGCCTGGCATTGAAAGCAAAACAAGGCCAAATGCTGGATGAAATCGCAAAATACAAGGCGATGATTCAAGCCAAGATTCGCAGTCGGATCGTTATGCCACCTGATCTGCCTGGTAATCCAGTTGCCGAATTTCGAGTCATTCTACTGCCTGGTGGTGATGTATTGAGTGTCGATTTACGTCGTTCAAGTGGCTTTACTGTGTTTGATGATGCCGTAGAAAGAGCAGTGTACCTTGCAAAACCTTTACCTTTGCCACCTGATCCCACCCTTTTCAGGGAATTCCGTGATTTCAGCCTGACTGTGTATTATCGCGAATAATCTTACCAGAAACCTTTTTTGAGAACTGCCGCCATGTATTTACGTAGCTTTATTTGTATCATATGGGTACTGTTCCTGAGTGCCACGACAGGTCTGCATGCCGCACTAAATATCGAGATATATGGAGGTGGCGCGAGTAAAATTCCAATTGCGCTGGTGCCATTTGCCGCAGAAACACAATTTCAGGAACGTGTTTCTGCGGTTGTGGCGGCTGATCTGGAACGAAGCGGCCTATTCAAAATGATTGACACATTTGGTACCTCACCGCATGAAATTGAACAAGTCAACTACACAGACTGGCAAAATCGAAACGCGGCAGCACTGGTAATCGGTAGTATCTCAACGCAGCCAGATGGCCGTCTGGATGTGCGTTTTCGCCTGCTGGACGTTGCCAAACGGACCCAATTGGCCGGTTTTTCATCTATTGTCGCGCCCGAACAATTACGCACACTTTCCCATCGCATTGCTGATGTCATATACGAAACCTTGACTGGTGAACCTGGTTTTTTCAGCTCCAGAATCGCTTTTGTCAGAAAACAGGGCAATCAATATGCATTGCAGATTGCGGATTACGATGGCCTCAACGCACGCTCGTTAATCGAATATAGCGAACCAATCATTTCACCCTCCTGGTCACCGGATGGCAGCAGGATCGCCTATGTTTCTTTTGAAAAAAAGAAACCGATCGTTTATGTGCAGACACTCGCAACGCGAGAACGCAGGGTAGTCGCAAACTTCAAGGGAAGTAACAGCGCCCCCGCCTGGTCACCCGACGGCAGCAAACTGGCGGTTGTCTTGTCGCAGCAAGGTGGGTCGCAGATATTCCTGATCAATGCGGATGGCAGTGGATCGCAGCGGCTCTCGCAAAGCAGCAGCATCGATACGGAACCCACCTTTTCACCAGATGGACGCTGGATTATATTTACTTCCGACAGAGGCGGCAGCCCACAGATTTACCGAATGCCAGCATCCGGGGAAAATACCGGCCGTGCAGAACGCCTGACTTTTGAAGGCGATTATAATGTCAGCCCACATGTTAGTCCTGACGGAAAACTGCTGGTTTATATTCACCGTAGCGCAGGTCGATTCAATGTTGCACTGCAGGACATGGCTACCCGTCAGGTACAAATACTGACTGATTCCAGATTTGACGAATCCCCCAGCTTTTCACCAAATAACCGCATGATACTGTATGCGTCCGAACTCAACAGGCGTGGTATATTATCGCTCGTTTCAACAGATGGACAGGTAAAACAACGCCTTTCTCAGGATATAGGCGATATACGTGAACCATCATGGGGTCCGATACCGGTAAGACGGTAATTTAGGTAGTTATAATTGGCTATGTCGCAATTAATTGTTGAATTGAGCGTCCAATGTGTATCGGTATGTAAAAAGAGGGGCGCACCATGAA
>JAVVEX010000103.1:0-6561 GCA_032251195.1 Nitrosomonas sp. | reverse complement strand
ATGCCCGCCTGCGAGTGACGGGGCATTTATGGCAAGAGCGGTTTGGCTCGGTTGTGATGGATGAGGAACACCTGGCGCATGCCGTGCGATACGTCTCGATGAACCCGGTTCGCGCTGGGTTGGTTGAGCGAGCAGAAGAGTGGCGCTGGTCAAGTGTTGTCAGTCACCTGTCAGCGCAGGACAACGAGTTGGTCAAGGTTGCACCTGTGCTGGATCGTTATGGTGACTTCGCCACCTTTCTTGCTCAGGAAGAGGTTACCGAAGCCTTCAAAAGACTTCGTCAGTCGGAAACAACGGGACGACCCTTGGGTTCAGAGGATTGGATCGAAAAGCTAACGGCAATGACTGATCGTGAACTCAAGGCGAAGAAACGCGACCCCAAAAAAAGACAAAGGATGTGAGTTAAGTCTATTTGGTAAACTGTCGCCGTAAATCCACCGTAAATCGTAAATCAAAGCAACATGGATAAAATCAGCCAGGTAAAACAACTCGTCAGCGAGATCAATCGTTTGCATCGCGAATTTTCGAATGATTATTTTGAAACAGGAAAAATCGAAAAGATCAGCCTTTCCAGAACCATCAAGCATGTGCCTGCGCCCCATATCTACACCTATCGCCTGACCTTGCACGAATGCATCAATGATTACCTGATGACGGCGAATATCGAGATTAAATATTTTTACCGTGTAAAAACCCGTGAAAGTATTGATGACAAGCTTGAGCGTTTCTCGACCCGTGAAGATCAATACCCCGTCAATAACTGGCTCAATGATATTTTTGGTGCCCGCATTATTCTAACAGCCGAAGAAATAAAATCTGTTATGGGTTTGCTTGATGATTGGCAAGATGCGTTGGGCCTGAAAAACTGGTACTTGCGCGATAAAGAAGGGTATCGAGGCTTGCATATTTATTTTAAAAACAAAAACAACTTCCATTTCCCCTGGGAACTGCAAATCTGGGATACAGAAGACATGCAAAGCAACATTCAAAATCACGAAAAATTCAAGCGGAACTTTATGTGAAACATCAGTCCTTTTGCGCTGTTTAATTACTAAGGCCATGTCATCGTTAATTGTTGATTACTACAAATAAACACAAGTTATCATTAACAAACAAGTCGTTAACCAGAAAATCAATAATCAACATTTTTCTTCAAATTTATTGGGTTACATGACTACCACTAACTAACGATGCCATAGCAAAAAAATAAAGGGTGGGAGTTAAGTGTATTTAGTAAACTGTCACCGTAATCGTAAAAAACGTGAAAATTTAGTTCAGCAGAACCAAACATGGCGCAACCAGGAAAATTCATTACGTTCGAAGGCATTGATGGCGCCGGAAAAAGCACTCATCTTGTCTGGGTAGCCGATTTTTTGCGCGGCAAGGGCTTGAATGTGGTCGTGACCCGTGAGCCGGGAGGAACGGATCTGGGTGAAAAATTGAGAGAATGCTTGCTCGATCAGCGCCAGACGATGCACCCTGAAACCGAAACATTACTGATGTTTGCAGCGCGGCGCGAGCACCTCGATAAAGTCATCCTGCCCGCGCTGGCTCGTGGTGATTGGGTGATCTCAGATCGCTACATGGATGCCAGTTTTGCTTATCAGGGCGCGGGGCGCGGCGTATCGCCGCATAAACTCGATGTGCTGGAAGAATGGGTGCAGGGTGTTTTCTCGCCGGATCTGACGCTGTATTTCGATGTATCGGCTAAAATCGGCAAGGCTCGTGTGCAGTCGATTAAAACAGCAGATCGTTTTGAATGTGAATCCAGTCAATTTTTTGACCGCGTCCGGCAAGGTTATTTGCAACGCGCACAGCAGCTCCAACAACGCATCAGCGTAATTGACGCCAGCCTGCCAATCGAACAGGTCAGACAAAATCTGAAGGGGCTGATGGAAGCCTTTTATTCACGGCATCGCGACAAATGACGCGCGCCGCCATTTATCCATGGCAACAAACATTGTGGCACAAGGTTAGACAGTGGCGCAACGCCCACCAGCATCACGCCTTGCTGCTGAAAGGACGTTCCGGCACAGGGAAGCTGGCCTGGGCGCTCAGTCTGGCGAAGGCGAGATTGTGCGAACAGGCCGATGTCACCACGATTGCATGCGGAACATGCGCCAGCTGCTGCTGGTTTGAACAAAATCAGCATCCTGATTTTCGTCTGCTGACACCCGAGGCATTATCGGAGGCGACAGATCACCCCGATACAGGCAAGGCAAGCAAGCAGTCCAATGGGGGTGAGAGCAGATCGAAAAAGAAGCCAAGCCAGCAAATTACCATTGTGCAAATTCGTGAGCTGGATGATTTCGTCTATCTCAGTACGCATCAGAACCGGGGCAGGCTGGTGCTGATTCACCCGGCGGAGGCAATGAATCATGCAGCGGCAAATGCCCTGCTGAAAAAACTGGAGGAGCCGCCGCCCGATGTGATGTTCATTCTGGTGACCAATGATGCGTCGGCCTTGCTGGCGACGATTCGCAGCCGTTGTCAGCAGATTGCCATGCCGTTGCCAAGTCGACAGATGGCACAAGACTGGCTGCGACAACAGGGAATCGATCACGCAGAGGCTCGCCTGGCAATGTCCGGGTTTGCGCCCTTGCTGGCCATGCAGCTTGATGAATCATGGTTTGCGCAATATCAGATATTTGCACAGAGTCTCGGCGCACCGGATGGTTTTGATGTTATTGGGCTGGCAGAGAGGCTGCAACAGCTTAATCTGTTATGTATTGTGGACTGGTTGCAGAAATGGTGCTTTGATCTAATGAGTTGTCGCGCGACCGGTAAGGTTCGCTACCATCTGCAGGAGAAAGTAGCGATCCAAAGAATTGCAGCCAGAATCAATCCTGTGTCAATGGCGTTTTTGTGGCGTGATTTGGCTGCCTCGCGGCAATGGTCGCGCCATCCGGTTAACCCCAGGTTGTTTGTCGAAGAGATACTGTATCGCTACCTCGACTCAGTGGCATGAAAGGCTGGCGGCTTTGATTGCCACTACCAGTCCATACACTCGCTTCTATCATGATCAACGGTACATGACCATTGCGTGCGATGAATGCCAGCTCTGCGGTTAAGCAGGAAATCGGCCTTTTGTCCTCGCAGCTGTGCGCCGGTGGGAATACTTTTTTCCGGAATGAAACGCTCTTCAATCCAGAAACGGATACGGCAGAACTCCTCTTCCTTGCCGCATATCCGGGTAATTACGTTGCTATAAATGGTTTTGTCCATTTGTTTTTTAGGCTCTACCAATACCATATGCACGAATTTACCGGTATTGGCCATTTCCACTTTTTTGGCCAGTCGCCAGCTGATGCCGCTCATCAGTGGCGCATCACCACTGGCATTTTCGGTTTTAGCTGGTAACGATGCCTCCTCGGCGGTATCCTGTGCTTCGGGTTGTTCGGAAAAAACCAGTCCTGCCCAGGAAATGACTGTGGCGAACAGCAAGCCATGTAATATGCCTTTATTCATTTACGCTCCTAAATAACTGTATGTTTATGAAAAATATCATCCCATTGAATCGCAATATGGATCATCCCTGATGGAAAGATACTCACTGAAATTCGATTGAGATGTGCTACTCAACTACTGCTGCTTTTGTATGCAAGCCACAGCAAATCGACATGGCCGACATTATCCTCAGATTAGGTCGTGATGCAACCATTGTGACCGGTAATCAACGCCTTGCGAGAGTGCTTCATCAGCACTACAACCAATCCATGATCGAAGCAGGCCATCAGGCATGGCAAGCGGCAGATATATTGCCGTGGAATGCCTGGATGCAGCGAATGTGGCAGGAAGCTATTGTAGCCAAAAAAACAGCCTCAGACCTCTTTTTGCTTGATCCGCATCAGGAGCGACAGGTCTGGCACCAGATTTTACAAACGTTTGATGAACCATTGCCATGGCTGACCGAAGGGTTGACTGTCACACGCATGATGGCAGCAGCGCAAACCCTGCGCGCGTGGCATATCCCGCTTGATACAGCAGCATTTTCATACAACGATGACAGCCGGTTTTTCTGGAAAATTTTAATGGCCGTTGAACATGTCTGCGAGGAAAACGGTTGGCTTGCGCCTGCAAGATTACCAGACATGTTGCTGCAGGCTTTACAGGCAGGCGGCATGATCCTGCCGGGTGAAGTGGCACTGATTGGTTTCGATGAACTGGCGCCACAGCAGATAACTTTGCTCCAGGAATTGGCACGAGCGGGTTGCGTGCCAGAATGGCTGCAATTCTCGACAAAACCAGTACGCACAGCAGGCAAGCTGGCCTGCACTGATCACCGCGACGAACTACGACTGGCTGCTCAGTGGATGCGTCAACGGCTGGAAGAACACCCGAATGCGCAAATTGGACTGGTGGTACCAGAACTAAGCACGCAGCGTGCAATGGTGTGCCGCGTGCTGGATGAAATACTTTGCCCGGCGGCACTGCAACCCGGTTGCCATGAGCTGCAGCGTCCCTATAACCTGTCACTCGGTTTGCCACTGATTCAATATCCGCTGATCAACAGTGCTTTTGAGTTGCTGGCATTGCATGCCCCCGTTGCCGAACTGACGCAGATCAGCCGTCTCCTGCGGGCATCCTTTCTGACTGGCTGGACGCAGGAGAGTAGCGCGCGCGCCTTGCTGGATGCGTATCTGCGAGAGACGGGAGAATGGGATGTGCCGCTGCAAACGGTTTTGCATTATGCCAGCCAGCGCGAGCGGCCTTATCATTGCCCGATACTGGCGCAACACTTAAAGCAGTTGTTTGAATTGACCAAAGCGCGACCGGCAATGGATGCGCCGGGCAGATGGGCGCAACAATTCAGCCAATGGCTCACGGCTGCCGGCTGGCCAGGTGATCACACCCTGACAAGCGCGGAATACCAGGCAATGAAAGCCTGGCAGACCTTATTACAGAAATTCGTATCGCTCGATTGGGTGGCACGGCCAATGACGCTGGCTTCTGCGCTGGGTCGGTTGAAGGAAATGGCCGCCAGCACCATATTCCAGCCGGAATCTTCCGCAGCGCCGATTCAGGTACTTGGCCTGCTCGAAACCAATGGCTTGCAGTTTGACTATCTCTGGATAACAGGACTGAATGACAGCGTGTTACCCGCGCCACCACAACCCAATCCCTTCATTCCCTTGCCCCTGCAACGTCTGGCAGAACTACCCCGCTCAAGCGCCAGCCGTGAATTGCGAGTGGCAGGAGCGGTATTCGAGCGGCTGATTGGAAGCGCATCTGAAGTCATTCTCAGCTATCCGCAGCGCCATCAGGACATGCTGCTTGCCCCAAGCCCGCTGATTGCAGCTTTTTCTTATTTGGACGAAGCAATACTACCTGGCGACGCCCGCCCAACCTGGCAACAACTGATTTATCAGCACAGCCGATTGCAACGATTGACCGAAGACCCCGCGCCACCATTGGCCGGGTATTCCATTCCTGGCGGCAGCCACGCCCTCAAACTGCAAGCAGCCTGCCCATTTCGCGCCTTTGCCGAGCTGCGACTGGGCGCAAGGCAACTGGGTAAGGTACAACTGGGCTTGAATGCGCGGGTACGCGGTAATTTATTGCATCGCTTAATGGAAAAAATCTGGCTATGCCTAGAATCGCATGATCATCTGATCGCATTTCCTGCGGATACTCTGAATGAATTAATTGCCAATAAAGTAACTGAAACCATTCAGGAGATCGTGCCCCATTACCGGCAAAGCTTTGGCTCAGGCTTGCAGGTGCTTGAATTCAAACGGCTGTTTTCTCTGGCATGCGCATGGCTGGATTATGAAAAACAGCGCCCATCCTTTCAAGTGATAGAACGTGAAAAATCCGCAGAATTAAACCTGGGCGGGCGGCAGGTTCGTGTCAGAATTGATCGGATCGATGCACTGCATACAGGCGAAAAGTTGCTGATAGACTACAAAACCGGGATAAGCAAAATCGATAGCTGGTTTGGAGAACGCCCCGATGAGCCGCAACTACCGCTGTACAGCCTGGTTTTCCAACAGGAGGTTGCCGGAATCGCATTTGCACAAATCAGAATTGATAAAATAACCTTCAAGGGCGTGGCAATCGATGACGCATACGCACCCGACATTTCCTCATTTGCACAACTGCCACTAACGCGAGACTATCCAGATTGGTCCGCTGTGATGACAGACTGGCAGCAAACGCTGGAAAAACTGGCGGCGGATTTCATTGCAGGGCTGGCTGAAGTTAATCCCAAACAATATCCACAAACCTGCACCCATTGCACGTTGCAACCATTGTGCCGGATTGATGAGCAAATGGCGTGCCAGTCCGGTCAACGCAGTGCGCGCATCGACTGACCAATCGCCAGCCGAAGCGGATCGCCGCGCGACACTACCAGCTAATTCAACGGCTTGCGTGACTTGATGCGTATGCGTGTTGCCGTTTTGTATTTTCCAGATACCGGTTATTTACAATAAAGTGCCAACAAAAAATAGAATGAATTGCCATCGTGCGCATCAATAATAATCCTGATTAGAAAGATTCTTCAGCTTGCCGGAGCCAACGTGCCGGGCGAGGCCCGATAGTGGCTGCAGCGACGAACAG
>JAVVEX010000102.1:0-6605 GCA_032251195.1 Nitrosomonas sp. | reverse complement strand
ACGGTATTAAACAAAATGGAGATCAAAAACAGGTAGCCGCTTGATTCTCCATACACCAGATTTGACTATAGCTCCCGTCCTTTTGTCGCCGGGTTGGGTATCAGAAACCATAACGTCGCCCAAAGGCGTGACCAAGGTAGCGTTGATGAAGCCATGAAGATGTAAAATCGACGCTATCTTACCATTCAAGAAAAAAACTGCTAAGCCCGAAATTTCAGAGAATTGAATTATCGGCGCATAACAAGCGTAAAACTTTAGTTATCTATTATGCTTGAGTGCTGCAATTTGGGGTGGCGCCGCTATATTTGATGCGCCTCCCTCGGAAAAATGCTGATCAATCGCGCGAGCTGCTCCCCGGCCTTCTGCAATGGCCCAGACGACTAGCGATTGACCGCGCCGGCAGTCTCCAGCAGCAAACACACCCGGCACGCTTGTGGAAAAATTTCCGTATTCTGCTTTAAAGTTTGAACGCGCATCAGTTTCAAGTCCCAGTTTGGACACGAAGCTTTGCTCTGGGCCCAGGAAACCCATCGCTATCAAAACCAGTTGCGCAGAAAAAAATTCCTCGGAACCGGGGATCTCGGTAAAAGGCGCTTTGTCAGAGGGTTTCGACCAGTCAACACGAATCGTTTCGATCCCTGCAACACGGCCATGGCCATCATCGATGAATTGCTTGGCAAGTATTGCAAATTCACGGGGATCACGGCCGAATCGCGCGGCTGTTTCCTGATGACCATAATCGGCACGGAAGATACGTGGCCATTGGGGCCATGGATTATTGGTTGCCCGTTGGATGGGTGGCTTGTCAAGTAATTCAAAGTTAATCAGTGATTTGCACCCATGACGCATAGCGGTTCCGATACAGTCGTTGCCAGTGTCCCCGCCGCCGATAACGATGACATCCTTGTCCTTGGCAAAAATGGGGGGATTCGTTACGTGCTTGTTGTCCAGTAGTGCTTTGGTGTTGTTGTGCAGAAAAGACATGGCAAAATGAATGCCTTCAAGTTGGCGCCCGTGAATCATTAAATTGCGCGGAACCGTGGCGCCACACGCAAGCAAAATTGCGTCATGATTTTCTCGCAATTCATGGATGTCGATATAAGTGGTTTTGGGATCCTTGGGTCCGCAGCCAGCGGGAATAGCTTCGTCGCCTCCAACAAAAGCGCGGGTGACAAATTCAACGCCCTCTGCGCGTAGTAGATCGACGCGCCGATCTACTATGGCTTTGTTCAGCTTCATATTCGGAATACCGTACATCAAAAGACCGCCAATACGATCATGACGCTCGAAAACAGTGACGCTATGGCCAGCACTGTTGAGTTGATCCGCTGCCGCCAATCCCGCTGGGCCACTGCCGATAATGGCTACTTTTTTCTTTGTTCGGTAAGGCAGATGTCTCGCAGACACCCAGCCTGCGGCAAAGCCACGGTCGATGATTGCACATTCGATATTCTTGATCGTCACCGGCAGGTTGGTAATACCTAATACGCAAGCGCCTTCACATGGCGCTGGGCAAACCCTTCCGGTAAATTCCGGGAAATTATTGGTTTTGTGTAATCGATCCAGTGCTTCGCGCCACTGACCACGATAAACCAAGTCATTCCATTCCGGAATAAGATTGTCGACCGGGCAACCGGTTTCAGATTGGCAGAAGGGTACGCCGCAGTCCATGCAGCGGGCACCCTGGGTTCTCAGTTGTTTCTCCGGTACCGGCGCCAGGAATTCTTCATAAGTGTTCAGCCGTTGTATCGGATCATCATAAGGAACTGTCTTGCGCTCATACTCTTTGAAGCCTGTCGGTTTGCCCATATTTCATCACCTCTGGCAAGATATTGCATTTCTCACGTCATCAAAAAATAAGATGCAATTGCAATCCAATCGTTCGATATCGCTCAGTCATCGATTAGTTCTTCATCCAGTCTTGCTTGCTCCGCCTCATCTTCTTGCGCAGCCATACCCATCAATACGCGTTTGTAGTCTGTTGGCATGACTTTGATAAACGCCTTCAGCGAGCGAGGCCAGTTATCCAGTATTTGTTGCGCTACGGTCGAACCAGTATATTGATAGTGATTGGTAACCAACGCATGAAGTTCGATCATATCCTGTTCGGTTTCCATTTTTTCCAGTTCAACGGTTCCAGGGTTGCAATGCAAAGCGAAATTGCGATCTGGATCCCAGATATAGGCGACACCACCCGACATGCCTGCTGCAAAATTACGACCGGTTGAACCGAGAATGACTGCCCGTCCTGCAGTCATGTATTCACAGCCATTATCGCCAACGCCTTCAACAACAACGGTCGCGCCAGAATTCCGGACGCAAAATCGTTCGGCGGCTTTTCCCCTGAAGTATGCTTCACCACCAGTGGCGCCATAAAGTGCGACATTCCCGATGATAATATTCTCTTCAGGCTTGAAAGTAGCACTGCTGGGTGGATAAATTATTAATTTTCCGCCGGATAGGCCTTTGCCCACGTAATCATTCGCGTCTCCCTCCAGCTGGATAGTGATTCCGCGCTGTAGCCAGGCGCCGATCGACTGGCCAGCTGAGCCGGATAATTTGATCGTGATGGTATCGTCCGGCAGGCCGTCAGAACCATAAGCTTTGCATACCTCATAGCTGAGCATGGTACCTATTACACGATTGACATTAAAAACAGGTAGATTGATACTGACTTTTTCACCGTGCTGAAGGGCGGGTTGAGCTAGCTTGATAAGCTGATTGTCAAGCGCCCGCCCCAATCCATGATCCTGGTCAATTTGTTTAAATAGGCCAACATTCTGACGATAAGCTGGCGGTTGAGCGGGTGCAAGAATCGGCGAAAGATCAAGACCATGATTTTTCCAATTACGGACTGCTTCATTGGGCTCCAACATTTCAACCTGACCGACCATTGCCTCAATTGTAGCAAAGCCCAATTGTGCCATGATGCGACGTGTGTGTTCCGCGACCATGAAAAGGTAATTGATCACATACTCTGGTTTGCCAGCAAAGTGTTTTCGTAGTTCGGCGTCCTGCGTAGCGATTCCCACCGGGCAGGTATTCAAATGACATTTGCGCATCATGATACAACCCAGAGTAATTAGCGGTACGGTAGCGAATCCGTACTTTTCGGCGCCAAGCAGGGTAGCAATCACTACATCGCGGCCGGTTTTGAGTTGACCATCCGTTTCCAGTGATACTCGGCTTCGCAAATCATTTAATACCAGTGTCTGGTGAGTCTCGCTGATGCCCAGTTCCCACGGAAGACCTGCGTGCTTAATGCTGGTCCAGGGAGACGCGCCCGTGCCGCCATCATGCCCGCTGACGAGAATATGATCAGCATGAGCCTTGGCTACCCCTGCGGCAATTGTGCCAACACCTACCTCTGATACAAGCTTGACGCTGATCGCCGCTGATGGATTTGCATTTTTCAAATCATGAATCAGTTGCGCCAAGTCCTCTATGGAATAAATATCATGATGTGGCGGTGGCGAGATCAATCCAACGCCGGGCGTGGCATAGCGTGTTTTGGCAATAACCTGATCAACTTTGTAACCAGGCAATTCACCACCTTCACCTGGCTTGGCACCTTGTGCCATTTTAATTTGCAATTCATCGGCATTGGTCAAATACCAGCTGGTAACACCAAACCGGCCCGAGGCGATTTGTTTGATTGCAGAACGACGCAAATCTCCATTCTTGTCGGGAGTAAAGCGATTGGGGTCTTCGCCTCCTTCACCGGTATTGCTTTTCCCGCCAATACGATTCATTGCAATCGCGAGTGTCTCATGGGCCTCGGTACTTAATGAACCAAAACTCATCGCACCGGTGCGAAATCGCTTGACGATACTCGCTGCCGGTTCGACTTCTTCCAGAGGGATAGGTGGGCGAATACCCTCTTTAAATTTGAGCAGGCCACGTAAAGTGCATCGGTTACGATTATCGGTATCAACCAGCCTGGCAAATTGCTCATAGGCCTCACTGCTATTGGTTCTGGCAATCACCTGAAGCAAAGCAATGGTTTGTGGATTAAGTGCGTGCTTCTCGCCATCGGCTCGCCAATGTATTTGGCCGTTATTAGGCAGCAGAGCGAGACATGTCGACTGATTGATTGGGTAACCGCTTGCGTGGCGTAGTAGGATCTCATTTTCTAATATATTGCAATCTACACCACTGATGCGGCTGGCCGTCCCATTGAAGCAGCGCGTGATGACTTGCTCACTCAGGCCGACAGCTTCGAAAATCTGTGCACCTTTGTAAGAAGCAAGTGTCGAGATACCCATTTTAGCCATTACTTTAAGCATACCTTTAGAAACCGCTTTGCAATATGCCGTCACAACTTTCTCATCCGTATCGTAAGTGGACGGTAACAGACCTTTGCGCCGGTCTTGCCACAAAGCCTCATAAGCAAGATAAGGGTTGATCGCATCAGCACCATAACCAATAAGCAAACAGTGATGATGTACTTCGCGTGCTTCACCGGTTTCAACCACGATACCGAGTCTTGTTCGTTTTCCTTGTTTGATCAGATGATGATGAACCGCTCCAACGGCTAGCAGAGCGCTGCATGCAACTTGCCTGGGGCCATTATTGCGGTCTGATAGCATTATCAGCGAATACCCTGCCTCAATTGCCGCTTCAGCCTCTATACAAATACGGTCGAGTGTTGCAACCAATCCCGCTCCGTTTTCATCCAGATGCCATGTGATATCAATCTTTTTGGTTTTCCATCCACAATCTGGTTTGATCTTGGCAATATGCTCGATAGCGGATAATTGCGTATTGCTGAGAATCGGTTCAGGTATATACAGCCTGTGGGCATGCTGCTCGCTGGTTGCCAATAGGTTAGCCTCGGGACCGATGTAGCAGGCCAGTGACATGATGCCCGCTTCCCGGATTGAATCAATCGGCGGATTGGTAACTTGAGCAAATAGCTGCTTGAAGTAATCGTATACCAGACGGGGTTGTTCGCTGAGCACTGCCAACGAGGCATCATTGCCCATCGAGCCGATCGGATCACGCTTTTGTGAAATCATGGGGCGCAGCGCGAATTGCATTGTTTCAGTGGTATAACCGAATGCCCGCATGCGTGGCAATAGTGTTTGCGGGCTAAATTTCTGTGTTTGTTGATCTGCAGCGAGTTCATTCAACGTTATCCGCTGACGATCAAGCCACTGCATATAGGGATGCCGCGATGCCAGATCGTTCTTGATTTCTTTGTCAGGAATCAGACGTCCGACTTTTGTATCCACCAGGAATATGCGGCCAGGTTGCAGCCGGCCTTTTGCTTTTATGTTGGCGGGATCAATCAGCGGCAGTACGCCAACCTCTGAAGCCATGATGGCGCGATCATCATGTGTGATATAAAATCGGCCGGGACGGAGGCCATTTCGATCCAATACCGCGCCGATATAGCGTCCGTCGGTAAATGTAACCAAAGCCGGGCCATCCCAAGGCTCCATAAGGCATGAATAATATTCATAAAATGCCCTGATATTGGGTGGCATTAACGTATCGTTCAGCCAAGCTTCAGGAATCATTATCATCATTGCCTCGGATAATGGCCGACCTGACAGCAACAATAATTCCAACACATTATCCAGCACACCGGAATCGCTGGTAGTCTGGTCAATGATCGGCAACAATTGCTTAAATTCCTCACCGAAAAGTTCGCTTCGCATCAATCCTTCACGCGCCCGCATCCAGTTGACATTGCCGCGAAGTGTGTTGATTTCGCCGTTATGACTCAGGAAACGCATGGGCTGGGCCCGCTTCCAGGATGGAAATGTATTGGTGGAAAACCGTGAATGAACCATAGCCAGGTGACTACTAAAGTCACTGTCCAATAAATCAGGATAATAAAGTGGCACCTGCCCACTGGTCAGCTGGCCCTTATAGACAATGACATGGTTATTCAGCGAGCAAACATGGTATTTATCCAGTGATTCTGGCCGCTCATTGACGATCTGATGGTAAGCCTGCTTGCGCAGTAAGTACAATTGCCTGCTAAAACCCGATTCGTCCAGATTGTCAGCAGCTCCGACAAATAATTGCTCAATAGCCGGTTCGGCTTGTCGTGCGGAGAGGCCGATATTAGCTTTGTCAGCATTAGTCGGCAGGGGGCGCCAGCCAAGTAGGTGCTGACCTTGCTGGGCAATGAAGTATTCTAGTTGCTGCTTACAGTAAGCGCGATGACCTGGGTGGGTGGGCAGAAAAATATTGCCCACGCCATAACGGCCTGGCTCCGGCAAGTCAATCCCTAATTCACGCAGCGCGGTTTTCCGCATGAAAGCATCGGGAATGCAAGTCTGTATGCCCGCGCCATCACCGGTATTGGCTTCACAGCCACAAGCACCACGATGGTCCATGTTGTGCAGCATGGTCAGTGCATCCAGCACAATCTGGTGCGAACGCTGTCCTTTGATATGCGTGATAAACCCAACGCCACAGGCATCGTGCTCGTAGGCTGGGTCATATAGACCCTGTTTTGGGGGAATGTTATTCAACATGATCACTCACCTCCGTTTGTTTTGATAACAGCGTACTCCAGGGCAATCGGGCTTAAATTTATTATTCATTAAAACAGTATGTTATGAACCATAAAATTGGCAAAATTGCTTGTT
>JAVVEX010000101.1:0-6629 GCA_032251195.1 Nitrosomonas sp. | reverse complement strand
GAGCGTGGCTTGAACGAGAACAGCAATGGGCTATTGCGGCAGTATTTCCCCCAAGGGGATGGGGTTGACTGAGGTTACCCAGGAACAAGTACAATGGGCGGTGGATAGGCTCAACCATCGGCCACGCAAGGTGCTTGGGTTCAGAACCCCGTTTGAGGTATTCTTCGGGAAGACGGTGCGCTACACCAAACCACCACCAGGTGTTGCACTTCAAAATTGAATCCGCAGTATAATAAAGTAAGCAAAAAATGTGTTTATTTTTCCTATACGTTGAAGCGATATTCGAGATTTTGCGGGCACTTCAGGGAAACCATTTTGTTCATCTTGAAACACACCAATGGCTGTCTGCTGAACAACCTTGGCGCGCTCTGTCAGGTCATCATTGAATGGTTTGCACAGCAGCTTCCTGATGTCGATCAGGGCGTACAAGTGCCGTGATACTCCTTTTTTCGGGTCAAAGCGATTGGCGCGGCGTGGACGGTAAAGTTGCTTTGTATGTTCCATGAAATTTTCTGGGAGTGTTGCGTCTTATGTTTGATGTCATCATTATCGGCGCTGGGTCGGCCGGATTGTCTGCGTTACGGGAAGTTCGCAAGCGCACGGATAACTTTCTCATCATCAATGCGGGTCATTGGGGAACGACGTGCGCGCGGGTTGGTTGTATGCCCTCCAAACTGCTGATCGAGGCAGCTAATGCCTATCATCGTCGATTCAGCCTTGATGAATTCGGGATCACAGGTGCTCAGCAGTTGCGGGTTGATAGCGCTCGGGTGCTAGAGCGGGTTCGCAGATTGCGCGATGAATTTGTCGCTGGCGTGCGCCAAACCACTGAAAAACTCGGAAACAAGGCGGTTTCCGGTCGGGCAAAACTGAGCGGCCCCAATGAAATCATGCTTGACGATCAATTGCTGCGCGCCCGATCGATCATCCTGGCGACTGGCTCAAGGCCGGTCATGCCGGATCCTTGGCGTCAGTATGGCTCCAGGGTTTTAACCACGGATGATCTTTTCGAGCTCGAAACCCTGCCCAAGCGGATGGCTGTCATCGGAATGGGGGCGGTCGGTCTTGAAATGGCCCAGGCACTTGCACGATTGGGCGTGGAAGTGACGGGGTTTGGTAGCAGTGAGTTTCTGGGTGGCCTGACCGATTCCGAAGTCAATGACGTGGCAAGAGCGTCAATTTTAGATGAATTCCAGTTGTGTCTGGGCGCTAGAGCCGATCTGGTCGGTGCAGCCCCGGATGGTGGCATTGTGGTGAAAGCAGATGAGGAAGCAGTGGAAGTGGATTATGTGCTGGCCGCGCTTGGCCGACGTGCTAATCTCGATGGTTTGGGGCTGGAATGTCTTGGTCTGCCGCTGGATGACAAAGGTTTGCCTCCACTGGATCCGGTATTGTTGCAAGTGGCTGATCTGCCGATATTTATTGCTGGCGATGTCAATGGGTCTCGACCGTTGTTGCACGAGGCTTCAGACGATGGTCATATCGCTGGGTTGAACGCCACGGCCATACAGAAGGTACGGTTTTGCCGTCGTACACCGCTTTCGATCGTGTTTTCAAGCCCGCAGATCGCGCTTGTGGGTCGGACGTATCACGAACTGCAACAGGCAGGAGTGGACATGGCGATCGGACAAGTCAGCTTCGAAAATCAGGGCCGAGCTCGGTCGGCGCAGATGAATCGAGGAGTGTTGCGGGTGTATGGAAGTAATCCTGGCGGAGTATTACTGGGTGCCGAGCTTTGTGCACCGGCAGGCGAACATCTGTCGCATTTGCTCGCGCTTGCGATCGAACGAAATCTGACAGTCTGGGATTTTCTCAGGATGCCTTTTTATCATCCGGTGCTGGAAGAAGGCCTACGGACCGCCTTGCGTGATCTCGCGTCACAATTGCCTGCCTGCCCGGAATCCGATCTTGCAGCGTGTGAGCCCCTTGGCTGCGATGCGCTCGACTGAGGGGCATGCGCGGTATGCGGAAACATGTTGACGACACCTGCAGTCCGCAATTCGCAACCTTCCGATACATTCGGTTCTTATGAAAAAGGGCGCTTATTTTTTCTATACGCCACTTGCCTCGCCTTGTTTAAAACACCGAATTTTTAGAGACGCCCTTAAGCAGACAATGAAGGACGAATAACGCGGCTCCTGTTATGACGCTTGACTACGCCACCCTCGATCTATTACGTCAGAACCATCCTGCCTGGCGTTTGTTGCGTTCCGATCATGCACCACTGTTGGCCAGTTTTCTGCAGCGTGTTTTTGTCATTCCCAATGTGAGGGTGATGGCACAGGCGGATTTGTCCGAAGCACTGGAGGATGAATTGTTTAATTTGCGGGAACAGCTTGGCGGCGCTGCTTTTCCCAAGACTGCGCTGGGATATCTCAATGATTGGGCCAGTATTGAAAAAGGCTGGTTGCGCAAGTTCTATACCCACGGATCGGATGAACCGCATTTTGACCTGACTCCGGCCAGCGAGAAAGCCATTGCCTGGCTGGGAACGCTGATTGAGCGCAGTTTTGTCGGAACGGAGTCGCGCTTGCTGACGCTATTTGAATTGCTCAAGCAGATGAGCGAGGGCAGTGAAACGGATCCGCAGACGCGGATTGCGGAGTTGCAGAAACGCCGTGATGAGATCGATGCGGAAATTTTCCGGATAGAAGCGGGCGATCTGCCGCTGCTGGATGATACTGCATTGAAAGATCGTTTCCAGCAATTCACGCAATTGGCGCGCGAGTTGCTGATGGATTTTCGTGAAGTGGAACACAATTTTCGCAGACTGGATCGGCGCGTGCGTGAGCGTATTGCATTGTGGGAAGGTGCGAAGGGCGCGTTGCTGGAAGAAATTATGGGTGAGCGCGATGCAATTGCCGATTCGGATCAGGGACACAGCTTCCAGGCATTCTGGGATTTTCTGATGTCGAGCAGTCGCCAGGAAGAGCTTACCGTTTTGCTTGAACGGGTGTTATCCCTGACACCGATTGCCGAGCTCAAACCCGATACGCGCACCCGCCGGATACATTATGACTGGCTGGAGGCCGGTGAACATACGCAGCGCACAGTGGCCCGGCTTTCCCAGCAATTGCGGCGCTTTCTGGATGATCAAGCCTGGCTGGAGAATCGCCGCATCATGGATATCCTGAGGGGTTTGGAAGCAAGGGCGTTGGCATTGCGAGAATCACCACCATCGGGTGAGATAATGTCCATCGCCGATTTGGCGGTTTCCATTGAGTTGCCGATGGAGCGGCCACTGTACACGGTTAGCGCTAAAACAGCGATTGCTGATATTGTGCTGCCACAAAATGACGGTAACGACGATGAGCAGCAATGGCTGATGGATGCGCTGTATTCGCAGGTGATTATCGACAAGGACCGCATGGCGCGGCATATCCGCCATGCGTTACAGGATCGTTCGCAAATCACGCTTGGCGCGCTTTGTCAGCTGTATCCGCTGCGGCATGGTCTGGCGGAACTCGTGACTTACCTGGAACTTGCGGGCAAATCTTCCAAAACAGTGGTGGATGAAGATACAACTGAAATGATCGCCTGGCAAAGTACCAAAGCTGATGGGAAACAAATCATAAAGCGTGCGCATTTGCCGCGCGTCATTTTCGTGAGGTAGGCATGGAAACAGAACTTTCCAAAGAAACTGCGGGTGCCACCCACGATTTGTCCTCGCTGGTCATTCCGCTGCTTAAAGGTGTGATTTATCAGGAGGACAATGCCGCGCAATGGAGTGCATTGCTTGAATTGCAGGTTCGCGTGCGGGATTATGTGGCTGTATTGGGGCTGGAACTGGTGTTGGATGAGGCTGAAGGTTATACCTTTCTACGCGCTCGTTCGGAAGAAAGCGCCGATGACGCGGTATCCAGGCTGCCGCGCCTGGTTGCAAGGCGGCCACTATCTTTTCCGGTAAGTCTGCTGCTGGCGCTGCTGCGGAAGAAGCTGGCCGAATTTGATGCAAATGGCAGTGATACACGACTGGTACTCACTCGGGATGAAATCGTCGATTTGATTCGGGTATTTTTGCCGGAAAACAGTAACGAAGCACGCCTGATCGATCAGATCGAAGCACATCTCAATAAAATCATAGAACTGGGTTTCCTGCGCCGCCTGCGTACGGGTGCGGCGAATTTGGGAGGGCAGGCCGCAGCATTCGAAGTGCGCCGCATACTTAAGGCATTTGTCGATGCTCAGTGGCTGACCGAGCTGGATGCGAGTCTTGCCACCTATCAGGCGCATCTTGCTGGCGAATCGGAACCTGTTCCTGGAGGGAAACAGGGATGAGTGAATTGATGACACAACAGCAGCTTGATTTCCTGGGCGACGATACGCTGGCCGGTTTTCGTCTGCACCGTTTGGAAGTGCTCAATTGGGGGACCTTTGGTGAACGGGCGTGGACCTTGCAGCTTGGTGGCAAAAACGGGTTACTGACGGGCGATATCGGTTCGGGAAAATCCACGCTTGTCGATGCAGTGACGACCTTGCTGGTTCCTGCGCATCGCGTCGCTTACAACAAGGCCGCCGGTGCGGACAGCAAGGAGCGCACACTGCGCTCTTATGTGCTTGGTCACTACAAGTCGGAACGCAATGATATGAGTGGCGCCGCAAAGCCAGTGGCATTGCGTGACGCCAGTAGCTATTCGGTGATCCTCGGGGTGTTTCATAATGCTGGCTACGACCAGACGGTGACGCTGGCGCAAGTATTTTGGTTGAAGGATGCACAGGGACAGCCGGCCCGTTTTTTTGTTGGCGCGGAGCATGCTTTGTCGATTGCTGCTGATTTTACGCACTTCGGTCCGGATATTGCGCAGTTGCGCAAACGGCTGCGCACGGGCAGCGGTGAGCGGGGCGTGGAAGTATTCGACAGTTTTCCACCCTACGGCACCTGGTTCCGGCGGCGTTTCGGCATTGACAATGAACAGGCGCTCGATCTGTTTCATCAAACGGTGTCGATGAAGTCGGTTGGCAATCTGACTGACTTTGTCCGCAGCCACATGCTTGAACCTTTTGATGTTGTGCCGCGTATTACAGCGCTGATCGATCATTTCGATGATCTCAACCGGGCGCATGAAGCGGTGCTGAAAGCCAAACGCCAGGTGGCGCTGCTGTCTCCGCTGGTTGCTGACTGCGAGCAGCATGCCTCGCTGAATCGGTATCTGGAAGAACGCCGCGCCTGTCGTGAAGCGCTCAAGCCCTATTTCGCAGGCTTGAAACTGGCATTGCTGGAGAAACGGCTCGCGAATCTTGCCACTGAATGGGCGCACCAGGATGCGCTGATCAAGCGGGGCGAGGAACAACGCGATGCCCGGCGTGTCGCAGTGGATGAACTCAAGCGCAGCATCGCCGAGAATGGCGGCGACCGTCTTGAGCGGCTGGCGCTTGAAATCCGTAGCAAGGATCATGAACGCCAGGCGCAACGTTATGCTGAATTGGTGCAGGCGATTGACGAAATCCCGGCTGGTGATGAAGCGGGTTTTATAGTGCAGCGGCGATGTTTCCTGGTGCTTGAAGAAGCGGCGCGGACGCGGGAAGGCAGTCTGCAAAATGATCTGACCGAACATGGTGTCGGTCTGCGCCAGGGCAAGCAGGCGCATGATGAATTGACTGCCGAAATCGACAGTTTGAAAGCTCGGCGCAGTAATATCCCTGCGGAACAGATTGCCATGCGCGCAGCGCTTTGCAACGTGTTGGGGATGCCCGAGGACGAAATGCCCTTTGCCGGTGAATTATTGCAGGTGCATGAGGGGGAGCGCGACTGGGAAGGCGCAGCGGAACGCTTATTGCGCAGCTTTGGGTTGTCGCTGTTGGTGCCGGATGAATATTACACAGCTGTTGCTGAATGGGTGGATAAAACTCAGCTTGGCGGGCGGCTGGTTTACTTCCGGGTGCGCCAACGGGTGCGCAGTGATCATCCCGAATTGCATCGCGATTCTCTGGTGCGCAAGCTGATGGTCAAACCCGATTCTGCCTTTTACGATTGGCTTGAACGTGAGTTGGCGCACCGGTTTGATATTGCCTGTTGCAGCACTCAGGAGCAGTTTCGCCGCGAGATACGCGCCATTACCCGTGCCGGGACAGATTAAAGCACCCGGCGAGCGGCATGAAAAAGACGATCGTTACCGGTTGGATGATCGCAGCCGTTATGTGCTGGGTTGGCATAACGCAGCCAAGATTGCTGCGCTCGAAACCAAGGCAAAACACCTGGAAAAGAGTCTGGGCGAGCTGGGCAGCCGCCTGAGCAGGATTCAGACCGAGCAGACTCTGCTCAAGGAGCGTCTGACGGTATTATCCAAACTGGGCGAGTATGCGGATTATCATGAGCTCGACTGGCAGTTGCTCGCCGTGGAATTGGCAGGACTGCACGATGAAAAACAGAAACTGGAATCGGCCTCCGATATACTCAAGCAACTGACCAAGCAATTGAATGAAGCCATTCAGGCTTCGCGGGATATCGAAATTCGGTTGGAAACACTCAAAGACAAACGTTCCAAAATCGAGCAGAAGAAAATCGATAGCGAAGCGTTGCTTGTACAAATACAAGCCTTGTTGAACGATACCGCAGGGCAATCGGGCTTAAATTATCTTGACTTTTAAGTTTGATTGTTAATCATAAGGTTAAAGGTGTCGAGAATTTA